>CAILKC010000323.1 GCA_903834675.1 uncultured Victivallales bacterium
ACGACCGCCGTCGTCCCGCCGGCGGCGGCTACGCCGGGCCGCCCTCCAGGCGATCCGGCGCGTACCGGCCGGATCGGAATAGGAACCGCGTCGGCAAGTCTCATTCCGGTATGTCCGGCCGCAGCCAGGGGCGCCGCTGAACCCTGAACCCTGTTTTCCTCTCCGCCGTCTCCCTCTCCGTCTCCTGCAGTCGCCGTTTCCCCGTCTCGCCGTCTCGCCGTTTCCCGAACCCCAGGAACCTGAGTCGTCACCACCTACGGAACTGACCTGCGCCACCGCGCCCCCTACTCGGCCGGTTTCGTTTCGGTTGTGGCCAGGCCCAGGGCTGGGGCCAGCATCCGACCGGTTGGGCTGTGTTCGAAAGCGGTTCGGAAGGCAGTCGCGGCCTGGGCACTCTCACCGATCTGCAGGTAGGCAGCCCCGAGGAAGTAGTAGGCCTCGCAGGGGTCGGGGTTCAGCCGCAGTACCGGCAGCAGTACCGGTACGGCCTCGGGGGCCCGGTTCAGGGCCACCAGGGCGCCCCCACGGAGGGTGGCGATGGCGCGCGAATCCACGGACCGCACGTCCACCTTCTCGAGCAGGCCCAGGGCTTTCTGCGGTTCCTTCTGCAGCAGCGCGACGCGCGCCAGGAGCAGGAGGAGGTGTGGGTCCTGGGGCACGAGCTTCAGGCCGCGGTCGAGTTCCGTCAGGGCCTGATCCGCGGCTCCTTTTGCCAGCAACTGCCCCGCGATCCGCAGGTGGCGGCCGGCCTGCTGCTCCGGGGTGTCCGCGGCGACGCCGGTGGTGCCGAGTTTGAGGTCCAGGGCCGCGCGGTCGATGGTGTGGTTAGCAAACGCCAGGTAGGCGTTGAGGTCGCGCACGTAAGTCGACCCCAGGCCCGAGAGGCGGGCCAGTTCATGGCCATCGTCGGCGACCACCACGGTGGTAGGCCAGGCGCTGACCTCGAGTTGTCCGGCGATCACGTATTCTGGATCCAGGACGGACGGCCAGGGCAGGGTCTTGGCAAGCTTGGTTGATGCATCGGTTGACTCCAGGCCGCTGAAGACCACCAGGGTCTGCACGGTCGGGAGGCCCTGCAACGCCATTTTGAGACCATCGACGGCACGGGAGCTTTGTTCCTGATCGGCCCGTGCGAAGAGCATGACGGTGGGGCGGTCGGCCAGAGGGACACGCACCTCAGCGCCGTTCAGGTCCCGACTCTGAATTCGGACGGGCGCCGCCGTCTCCCTGGCGGCAGTCCGGGCGCCGAAGGTGAGCGCCAGGACCGTACTTGCGGCAGCCGCCGTCGCGGCCAGCGAATGAGCAGCTCTCATTTCGGCGTCTCCTGTGCTTTCGGGGGCGTCGGCGGGGGCGTGGCCGCCGGGGTGTCGGCCTTGGGCGCCTCAGGCTTCTCCGCGCGGGGCGTCGGCGGGGGCATGGCGGCGGCCGGGTCGGGGTTAGCGGCGGCCGGGTCGGGGTTAGCGGCGGTCTTGTAGACGACCGGGGTTTCCCGGTCGTAGTTCAAGGCCTGGTGACAACCGGCGGCGCACTGACCGCCCGTAGGGCTCGGGACGAAGCGGATCGGGATCTGCCAAGTACCATAGGGAACCGACTCCTGGACGTGCATGGGGTTCGCGCTGGCGTGGGTGCTATGGCAGGCACGACACGAGCGGCCTCGGGCCCGATTGACGTGGAGGTAGTGCAGGTTCTGGTCGCCGTTACGGAACCGCGTCACGGTGCGGGTGATGCTCATGAGCGCGAGTTGCGGCTCATGGCAGGTAAAGCAGAGCGCATACTTATTCACGTCGAAGGTGGTGTAGAAGGTTGTCGGATGGGCCTTGGTCAACCGGGTTTCGTTGTCCCCGCCGTGGGGGCTGTGGCAGCCGCTGCAACTGCCTTGGGCGATGGGGCCGTGCTTGAACTTCTTGGGGTCGAGTACCTCAGGAAGCCCGGGGACGGCCGTCAGGCCCGGGCGCTCGATCTTCTTGTCGTGGCAGGTCATACAGACCTCGCTCGGCGTTGCGCGCATCAGCCTCGCCAAGTTGCCGCCGTGCGGGGTGTGGCAGGTCAGGCAGCCCTGTTCTCCGAAGATGGCCCCATGGGGGAACTTGGCGTCGGTGAACTCCTTCTTGGCGTCCGCATGGCAGGTGTCGGTACAGAGTTGCACCGGTGGTCGGCGGGTCAGCATCGGGTAGTTAGAGGCGTGAGGGTCGTGACAGGAGATGCAGTCGTCTTGGGCCGCTTTGTGCGGGAACTGAGCTTGTTTCATCTGCGCGATCATTTCCGCGTGGCAACTCAGGCAGAGATCGCGGCTGCGGGCGAGCAGGAGTTTAGGTAGCGGGGCGCTGTGAGCGCCATGGCAGGCGCCACAGTCCATGGCGGCGACGGGTCCGTGCCGCATGCGCTTACCTTGAGTGACGCTCGTATGGCACTTCTCACAGAGCTCGTTCATGTCCCGCCCCCGCAGGAGCTGCTTGCCAGTGGCTCCGTGCGGGCCGTGGCACTGCAAGCAGTCGCCGGTGGTCAAGGGTTTGTGGACGACCGCGGCGCCGGTCAGGTCGAGCTTGTGACAGAAGGTACACATTTCCGTCTTGGTGCGGACATACTCGAAGGTGTGCTTAGCCGGGTCAACGATTTTGTGGCAAGCATCGCAGCTGTTGGTGACGACGGGCCCGTGGAGTGCGCGGTAGTCTTTGACGCCGGGGTGGCATTCGGCGGTAACGCAACCGCTGGCCGGGACGGCCGCGGTCGGCGTCGGCGCTTTGCGGGGGGGCTTCGTCGGCACCGGCGTCGGGATGAGTGTGGCGGGCTGGGCGGTTGGCGCCCCGGCGGCCAGCGCGGTCTTGGCTGCCGCTGCGGGGTTGGGGCCGGGCTGCTGAGCCAGCGCGTTCGCGCCCCGGAATGCCAGCGCCAGGAGTCCGGCAAGGATGAGTTTTTTCGCCGCCTTGTTCATTGCTCACCTTATCTCGTGGACTGGGCCCCGCCGGGTTTTCGGCGGGCGCCGTCAGTCTGTGTCGCGGTCCGCTCGGGTCAGACGACCCCCAGACCCGCCAGGATGATCAACACCACCAGCGTCATGCCGATGACCATCGCCACGATGCCCACGATGATGGCCGCACGGCGATACCAGGTTGGCGCCAGCGGAACATAGCGTTCCTCGAGGCTGCCTTCGCGCAGCAGCCGGGCGTACTCGTCCCCGCGTTCGTGTTTGAACTCAGCTTCCGGGATGCGTCCGGTGAAAATGGCGTCGTCCACCGGGAACTTCTCCAGGCGCAGGTGGGCATTGAAGAAGTGGATGGTAAAGATAAACCCAATCGCCAGCAGGGCTTCGTATCCGTGGACAAGCATGGCGACGTTGAACGCCCAGCCGGGCAGCAGAAGGCTGAAGAACTGCGGGAACCACAGCAGCAGTCCCGAGATCCCGATGATGGCGGAGCCGCCGAGGTCGGCGACGTAATCGAACTTCTCCCAGTAGGCCCAGCACTCGAAGGTGGGTTTCTTGCCGCCCACGAAGAACCAGCGCATCATGCCGAGGCAGTCGGTCAGGTCGCGCAACTTAGGCAGCATGCTGGTCGGGCCAAAGAGCATTCCGCGAAGCCCGTGCTGGCGGAGTCGGCCGAGCAGTCCCAGGCCATGCACCGCGAAGTTGATGATCAGCACGACGGCGCAGACGCGGTGCAGCAGCCCCGCGGCGCGGACGCCGCCCAGCAGATCCGCCAGGGCTCTGGCCCAGGCCTTGTCGGCGTAGAACAGGGGCAGGCCGGTGAGGGCCAAGCCAAAGAAGCTGGCAATCCCCAGGGCGTGGTTGGCCCGATCCACCCGGTTGAAGCGGCGGACGGCGCGAGCGCTGGGCGCGGCGTGCAGCGGCGGGCCGTGCTTGAACCGTTCGATCGCGGAGCGCAGCAACCAGAGCAGCGAGTGCAGGCTAAAGAAGCCGAAGGAGCAGCTCATGACGACGACGAAATACCACCACACGGCGTGCAACAAGGGGTATCGCTTGGCGTCCCGGTGATCGGCATGAGACTGGAACTGTGCCAGTTTCGCGGGCGCGCCAGGATGGCAGTGCCGACAGGTCTCGATGCGGTTCTGCGCGCTCAGGCTTGAAGCGGGGTCCTCGATCCGGCGGATGTTGTGGGCCCCGTGACAGTCGCTGCAGCGGGCCGCGCGGGTGGAGCCCAAGTTCGTCACCTGACCGTGATAGCTTTGGCGGTAGGTCTCGTAGAAGGAGGTCCGCCGGGAGCCATCCGCGGTTGGTTTATCGTGGCAGTGTCCGCACTGGTTGACGATGTCGAGCATGAACGCCGGGGAGTCTGCCCGCGTGACGGCGTGGGCAGAATGACAATCCACACACACGGGGGCCTTGGGATCTCCCTTAGCGGCCTGCTGGCCATGCACACTGGCCTGATAGGCCTCGGTCACGCCCGTATGGCACTGGCCGCAGGTCTGGCTGATGTGCTGGCGATTGATCGAGGAGTTGGGGTTTTTCGCGGGCAGCACCAGGTGGCCGTCGTGACAACTGGCGCAGGTCGCCACCACCGTCAGGCCGCCCGTTTGCAGGGCTCTGCCGTGGACGCTGTCCAGGTAGCTCTGCACGAACTCGCGGGTGTTACGGCCGCCGGGTGTCGGAGTCTGCTGCTGCTGATGGCAGTCGGCACAGAGCCGGAGGATGTTCAGCGGGTGGACGCGGCTGCTGCGGTCGCTCTTGGTCACGATGTCGTGTCCGCCGTGGCAGGTGGTACAGGTCGGCGCGCGGGTGTCCTTCCCAGCGGCGGCCGCCCGGTGGGCGCCCTGTTGGTAACGCTCCCCCTCGCGGGCGTGGCAGGCGGCGGTGGCACAGCTCGCCGGCCCCAGCTTGGCTGGGTGTGGTAGGGTCAGGGCGTCCTGGTGGCAATCGGTGCAGGCGGTCTTGGCGTGAACCCCACCCACAAACAGGCCGTCCGCGATATAGAGCTGCGGGCGTACCTGCAGGCTCGGTCCCGCCGCGGCCTTGTCGGTGGCGTTGGGGCCTACCGGGGAGGTGGAGACGAGGTCCGCTTGCAGGGCCACCATGGTTCGCCGTTCCTCAGACGAGAGGGTGGCGATATGGCCCTGACCGTGACAGTTCTGGCAGCGCTGGTTGGCGGTTTGCGGGTTCGGGGGTCCGGCCGTGGCAGCCGGTGCCAAGGCCCAGCCGAGCAGCAGCGCCAGGCAGAAGACCTGGAACGAGCGGGAGCCTTTGCGGTCCAGCGCTGGACCAAATGGCAGCGTCATGACCAAGGTTGAGACCGTACCGTTGCCGCCGGGTGGCAGGCTTGCCTGAATCGTGCCAAGGCGGCCGCCCCCGTTGTCGGGTGCCTGGGCGCGGAAGGGATGTCTGGGCTGTTCATCGTGTTGCTCGACCACTGGGGCTTCACCCACCGGCCGACCAGATCCTTTTCCAGGTCAGGCCCCAATACCCGCAGGGATGCCCCAGCCGTCGGCATCCTGCTGCACCCGCAACCACTCGCGTGGACCGGGGACAAGAGAGACTCAGACCATCTTGAGAGCGGGCAAGCAATGGCAATGCCACTGGCACTATAAGTGCATCTAAGATGCTAGGCGGAAAATAGTTCAGATTGTGTACCATACGTCCGCTGCGGCCGCTGTCGGCACTCGTTGCCCGTCTGGCGCGGAAACCTGCGCAGTGGCGGCGGGGAAACCGGCGGTTGCCTGGGGCCGCGGCTCGTCGCGCTCCGGGTTGGCCACTCCGGCGCCTCAGTGGCCGAGGCCCAGGAGGCGCACCGTCATGGCGATAAAGATCAGGGCCAGCAGGAAGGTGCCGATACCGAAGGCCAGGAAGCCCGCCGGACGGACGACGCGCTTCCACTCTGACCATTCGTCACGGACCTTGATCTTGTCGAGTTGGCCGCTGGCGACGAGGCGATCGTACCAGCGCTTGCGCTCGTGCAGCATTTCGGTACGGGAAATACGGCCGGAGAAGATGACCGGATCCATCGGGAACTTCTCCGGGCGGAAGTGGACGTTGAAGAAGTGGAAGGTGAAGATGAAGCCGGCGGCCAGTAGCGCCTCGTCGCTGTGTACGATCATTGCCAGGTTGATAATCCAGCCCGGCAGGACCTGGGTGAAGGCGACGGGGAACCACATGATCAGGCCGGTAGCGCCGATGATGCCCACGCCCCAGAAAACCGCGAAGTAGTCGAATTTCTCCCAGTACGTCCAGCGGTCGAACTGTGGCCGTGGCCCGCGCCCCAGAAACCACTTTGTGTGGGCCCACCAATCGGTCAGGTCGACAAGGCTGGGCAGTGGCATGTCGGCGCTGAAGGCGACCCGGAGGATTTGGCGCAGGCTGTAGCGGCCGGTGGTGGGGTCGCGGAAGTCATTGCGCCGACGGAGATTCGTCTTGAACAGGCTGGCCAGGTGCAGCGCAAAATAGATGAAGGTAACGACCGCGCCGATGCGGTGCAGTCCGGCGGTCACTTCCAGCCCGCCCAGCGTGCGCACCATCCATTGCGCCCAGTGGGCTTCGTAGAATTTCAACGGCATGCCGGTTGCGGCCAGCATCAGGAAGCTGACGATCACCAGGAAGTGGAGGAACCGATCGAAGGGACGGAAGCGGACGAACTCGTCGTCGTCCTTGGCGGCACGGACCTTGGCGTCCCGGAAGGCGGCGGGGTTACGCATAAAGAGGAGGAAGGAACGCCCAAACCAGAACACGGTGTGGAGGCCGAAGAAGCCGAAGGTGCCGAGGACGATGCAGGTCATGAAGATGAAGGTCCAGTAGAGGCTGGGGTAATGCACTCGGTCGGTGTGGTCGGCGTGCGCCAGGTAGCCGGTGAACTTCTCCGAGGCCTTGGGGTGGCAGCGGCGGCAGGTAATGAGCTTATTGGCCGCGGCAATCCGGCTTTTCGGGTCGCTTTGCGGTACGATGTCATGGTGGCCGTGGCAGTCGTAGCAGGCCGCGACGCCGGTGCGGCCCAAGGCCATCGCTTTGCCGTGGAAGGTCTCCTTGTAGCGGCGCAGGCGGTCGGCATGGCACTGGCCGCAGCGCTCGTCGCTGTGCGACTTAAAGGTAGCTTCGCCGGGCTTGACGATCTGGTGGGCCGTATGACAGGTGGCGCAGACGGGTCCCCGCCGGTCGCCGCTGTCGGCCAGGCGGCCGTGGATGCTCTTGCGGTAGGTCTGCTCGACGCCGATGTGGCACTTGCCGCAGGTTTTGGGCACGTTGTCCCTGTAGATCGTCGAGGCTGGATCGCTGGCTGGCAGGATGTAATGCACGCCATGGCAGTCGTTGCAGGTTGGCGCCACGATCAGTCCTGAGAGGATCAGGGCGCGGCCGTGCATACTATCGATGTACTGCGCGGCGGCCTGTGGCTGGCGCACGTGCTCCTGTTCGACCAGCTCGGCGTTGCCGTGGCACTTGGCGCAGGTGAAGGGCAGCTTGAGCCGATAGGTGCGGGATTGGGGATTGCGGTGGGAGATGATGTCGTGGGTCCCGTGACAATCGGCGCAGTGGGCCGCGCGCTGGCTCTTTCCGGGGACCGCCTTGCCGTGGACGCTGTCGACGTACTGTTGCTGCTGCGGGCCGTGGCAGGTCGCGCATTGCGCCGGGGCCATGCGGACCGCGTGGGGGAGTTTCTGGGCCTCCGGGTGGCAGGCGACACAGGTGAGTTCGGCATGGACGCTGCCAGCGCGTATCGCCGGGTCGAGGTACAGCTCTGGCCGCGGCCCGAGGCCAGCGCTCGGGGCTTCGCCGGCGACCATGGCCTTGCGTTCGGCAGCGCCTAACTCGCCGATATGGGGCTGTCCGTGACAAGCCAGACAGCGGGGGTTCTGCACTTCCGCCGGCGATAGTTCGAGGGCATGCAGACGGCCCGCGGCGAGCGCCAGGAGGCCGATGGCGCGGGCCAGGCGCGAGAAGAGTGCCAGGGCTCGAGGCGGTTTCATCACGTGGGCAGCGCCTTCAACGAGGGGGGACTTTGGCTTGGCGTGGGCGTGGGGGGGTGAAATGCGGGTAGAGGGGAACGTCTCGGTGCCCATCTTTGCCCTCCAAGGTGCCCATTGCCGTCGGCGTGGTCAACCGTTCGGCAGGTGTCGAGGTTACCTAGAGGCCCGGGGACCACCCCCAGGCGCCTTCACGGCAAGCAAGCCACGTTAAGGATAGCGCCGAGGCGAGTGCGGGGCGTCGTGACAGATCAGGGCGCACTCGCCTTGGCGGAAGCCGGTGGAGCGGTACTCCAAGCGCTGGGTCACCGGGTCTGGACGGACGACGGTGGAATCGAAGTTGATGAGGTGCGCGTGGTTCGTTGCGGTCCCCTGAGCCGAGGCGATGCCATGGCTGTCATGGCAGACGGAGCAGGGCGTCTTGTAGTCAACGATGTGTTTGCTGTGGCTGCTGAACGACTGGTTGGCGAGGAGGCTGTTGCGTTCGTGACAGCGGTAGCAAAGGGCGTAGCTAGCGGCGCTTTCGGCGGTGTTGTCGACGGTTTCGTAGGGCTCGACGAGCAGCGGGCTGGAGCTGGAGCCGTGGGCGCCTCGGGTGGTGGTGGTGAGGCCGTCCGCGGCGTGGCAATCGGTGCAATAGATGAGGCTGGAGGTGGAGAGGCCCGGGCGCAGGCTGGGGACATCCAGATTCCTGCCCACCACCTCGACCGGATGGTAGGAGACGGCGGAGGGCGCGAACTCCAGGCGCGTGTCGGTCTGCGGCAGTTGGCGGGTGACGTGGGCCGCGGTCTGGGTCTGGCCGGCGTGGCACTTGAAGCAGACTTCGTGTTCGTACTGGGCCCGGCTGACGGCGGCGCCCGAGCTGTCGACGCCGTTGATCTCACCCAGGCGTGGTGAGAGGGTCGGCGCCGCCGCGGTTCCGGTGCGCAGGGTGTGAGGCTCGTGGCAGGCGCTGCAGGCGACGTTGTTAAGGCCGTGTGGGTTACGGACTCCCGGCGGTTCCGTGTGACGGCTGAGTTTATCGAGGTGGATGGCGACATTGGCGCCCTGATTGGGGCCGGGCAGACCGCTGTGGCAGGCGAGGCAGGTGTCGGTGACGTTGGCGCCCTTGAGCAGTTGGGCGCCGCTGGGGGCGGTGTGCTGGCGGTGGCAGGCGTCGCACTGGCCGTGCCCCGCGATGGTGGTGTTTCCCAGGCGATGGCAGGCGTTGCAGAGCTGCGAGCCGACGTTGCTGGTGACCAGGAACTTGCCCCACTGGTTGTTGTGGGCGTCGTGGCAACTGGTGCATTGCAGCTCCTGCCGTGCGTCCAGTTTCACCGCCTCAGGCAGCTCGTTCGGCGGCTTGAGGTTGCGGTTCATGGCCGCCAGGGTGGCGTCATAGCGGAACGAGATAGGATGGTCGTCGGACAGGTCCGTATCAAGGTTGGTCGAGCCCAGCAGCTTTCCGCTCTCGGTGCCGAGCATCGAGAGGGGCTCGGGGTTCGAGAGCACGCTGCCGAGAGCGATGGTGCCATCGTGGCAGGAAAGGCAGAGTTTCGAGGCGCCGGTGGGTTGTCCCGGCGAGGCGTTCAAGGAGGTGCTGGTGTAAACTTTGTAGGCCGACACGGGCACGGTGCGGTTCCAGAGCGGGCGGGTTGGCGCCGCGTTGTGGGGGATATGACAGAAGACGCAGACCTCCTGTTCGCGGCTGGCCTTGACGGTACCCGGGCCGGAGGCGGAGAGGTTGTGCGGGCTGTTCAGGATGGAGGTATTCTGGGCCTGGAGCAGCGCCGTCGCGAGCAGGATGGCCAGGGCCCAGATCTGGAGGCTGCGGCCTCCGTGGTTGGCGCGCCGACGGTTCCGTTTCACGGCCTTCTCTCCGGCAGATGGGTAAAGACTTGGACGCGGCGGTTGTAGGAGTCCGCTACCCAAATCTGGTTGCGCCCGTCGATGCAGAGGCCGGCCGGGAGCCAGAATTGGCCAGGGCCGCGACCCTCCTGTCCAAAGCTGAGGAGCAGGGCGCCGTTATCATCGAAGACCTGAACCGCTTCGAAGTTGCTATCGACCACGTAGAGGTGGTCCTGCGGGTCGACGGCGATGCCCTTGGGCTGACCAAAGCAGCCCGGCATGTCGCCCTTGACTCCGATCTGCCGGAGGAATTGCAGGTCGGGGGAGAACTGTTGGACGCGGAAGTTGAGCGAGTCGCTGACGTAGAGCCGCCCCTGGCTGTCGACGGCGACGTTGGTCGGGAAGTTGAACTGGCCCGGGGCGCTACCGCGTTGCCCGAGGCGGGCGAGCTCGCGGCCGTCCAAGGCGAGGCAGACGACCTGGTGTGCCAGGGTATCGGCCACATACAGCCGTTCCGGCTGGCGGGCCAAGGCCAGGCCGGTGGGCCGGGCGAAGAGGCCGCGGCCAATCTCGCCGAGCGCCCGGCCCTGGAGATCGAAGACGTAGACGAGGTTGGCGGCCGAATCCGCCACGAACAGCCGCTCGGCGCTGGGGGCGCAGGCGATGCCGACGGGTAGTCCGAAGCGCTGGCTGGCGGTCGCCGGACGCCATTGGGCATAGGTCCGGGCCGCGAGATCGAACACGTGAACCGCCTGGTCGCCGCTGTCCGCCACGAACAGCCGGTCGCCGCCGTCGGTACAGACCGCGTAGGGAAGAACCAGGCCTCGCGGGGGCTTCCGGCCGAAGAGAACAGCCCCCAGCCGGTGCCGGAACGACACCCCGGCTTTCAGGTCTGCTTCCGTCGCGATCTGGCCGAGGTAACGGATTCGTGGCGGCTCGTCCCCGCCCGGCCAGACCAGGGGTTGCGCCGACGGCACGAAGATCGCGCTGCGCGGGGTGGCGCAACCGGCCGCCAGGGCGAGGAGCAGCCCCAGCGCCAAGCGTGCGGTCCTGGCGATAGGCGCCGCGGCCAGGGCGCGGCGGCGAGATCGCCGAGCGCGCCAAGCGGGAAATGTGCGAGGATTGCTGGCCGACATCAGAACTCCCGGCGCAGGCCGACCCGTAGAAGCTGGTACGAGCGGCTGTCGTTTCCCGTATCGAGCGCAGCATTGCGGAAAAGGAGGTGTACGGAGGTCTGGCGGAGCGACCACTGCAACTGCAGGTCCTGTTCGAGCCCCCGGGTGTTGCCCACCAGTTGGTCCTGCTCGTCCCGCCAGAGCAGGCTGGCGGAAGCATTGAGGCGCTCCGTGAGCTGGTGCTGGACCGCGGTTCCCAGGGTCAGCAGGTCCACCTTGTTGCTGCTGTCGGGGTAGTCGGTGAGGGTGTAGGCGCCGTTGAGGTGAAAGGTGGTCCCGTGGTCGAGTCGCTGGGCGTAACGGGCGGAAAGGCGGTCCGAGCTGAAGGGCACGATCGTGCTATCGTGGTTACGGTGCTCCAGGACGAAGGTCAGGCGCCAGACGCGGTAGTCGGCGCCGACGGTGGCGTCGTCGTAGCGGTTCGGAGTCAAGGGCAGGCGTGAGTCCGAGTCGATCGTCTGGTCCTGGGTGGCATAGCGGGCGTAGACCCCAAGGCCATTCAGGATGCCGCGCTGGAGGTCATAGCGCACGCCGACCGACTCGGTAGCGGTTGTGGTCGTGTTGGCGGGCGCGGGTCCGAGTTGGTAATCGATACGGACCCGCTGTCCGTCGAGGATGCGGCCGCCGATGATGCGCTTGAGTTCGATATGGTCACCGACCGCGGTCAGGGTGTAGTCGATGTCGGGGACGTAGGTCATCAGGCCGGTGAGGTCGGTCACGACCACCGAAGCGGGGATGATCTGGGCGCCGATCAGGGTGATGGGGCCAGCGTCGTTGAAGGTGGCCTGCGAGTTGATCACCTGGGTGGGGGCGGTGAGCGCGTCGTTCTCCTGGCGGTTGAGTCCGGCGCTCAGGCCGACCGTCAGCAGTCCGAAAGGGATGCGTTTGCGGTAGTCGGAAGCCAGTAAGCCGTAGGTCTCGAAGGAGCCCCCCGCGGCGCCGCGTTGCCGGTCTTTGAGGCCGAGTGTGCCGTGGGTGGTGAGGCTCTCGTGCAGCCGATGGATGAAGCTGGTCTCGGCGGTCTGCTGCGTCTCGTCGACGGCGCCGAAGGAGTGTTGTTCGAGGGCGTAACGGTAGCGGGTGCTGAAGGGCTCCGCGTGGCGCACGAACAGATTCTCTTCCCAGCTCGTCTGCCGCCGACCCCAGTCGCCCGCCTGACGGAAGTCCCGCACGGCGGAATCCAGGCGGACTCGGTCATCCTCGCCGAGTTGGAGGGTGTGCAAGAGCGCCAGGTCGCGGGTATCGAAGGCGACCTCGGAGGCATTGCCAGGAGACTCGTGTTTCCAGACTTGGCTGTAGTCCCAGGACAGCTCCTGGCGGTCGGACGGCCGGTAGTCCGTGTGCCAGGTGGCGGTATTCTGGGTCAGGTTATAGCCCGGCACGTCGCCGCCGGCGGCCTGGTCTTCCACGACGTGGGAGTACTCGAGCCGCGTCGGCAGCCACTCCGAGCGGAGGTCGAGGATGCCGCCGGAGGTGGTTACGGTGTTGTCGACGGAGGGGCCGAACTCGCGGTCCAGCAGGCCCCGACGCTGGCGCGAGTAGAGGGTTAGCCCAACCGGCTCCTTGCGCAAGAAGGCGCTGGAGACGTCCCACTCACGGATCATCCCAGTTTCGGACTCGGCGACGCCGTCACGATCGAACCAGGTTTGGCACAGGCCGAAGGTGCCGGACAGGCTCAGATCGACCAGGTTCGGGTGGTAGATGGCAGCCGTGGTGGAGAGCTGCAAGGTCTCTTCAAAGCGGTCTTCCTGGTAGGGGGTATCGCCGTCGTAGCCGCCCTCGCGGCTGTCGTTCTGGCGCCGGTAGAGGAGTTCGAGCGCCGCCCGTGGGGGGCGCAGCGACAGGGCGTGAGTCTCCGGGGTCTGCCCCACCACCAGCGGGACTTCCTGGGCACGACCCAGCCCCGCGCACCCCAGCGCCAACAGCGCGGCGGCGGTCTGGAGCCACGGCATGGCCAATCGCCGCCGAGTCACAGGGCGCCCCTCCCGCTCAGGGCTGGGAGGGTGTCGCCGGAGCGAGACCCGGGAGCGCAGGCTTGCCGCCGTCAGTGGCGGTCGGCCGAGTAACACGTGAACCGACATCCTCGATCTGTCCTGCCCTCCCCATCCGGCTGGGGTTCCACTCTGGGCGAGAGCGCCGCGGAGCCTCGCGACCGGCGCGGGCCTGTCCCTCGGAGCCCGTGATCTGCTTCTGCAAACGACTCAATCTACTACGTGCTAACAGGCAATGCTAAGCACCAGCAGTGCCAACCCCCAGAGGGTAGGCGCTAAGCGCGCGTCCAACAGGTAGTTCAAGCACTGAAACTCCAGCCAACTCCGGGTCGCGGGGATCCCGTTTGCCCAGCGCGCTGCGGAGACCTCCGCAGCCACGCGGCGAAAACAGCGGCGTCGGCGTCCTGCCGTCGGGCAGGACTCTGCCGCGCGCACTCCATAACTGCCGCCGCGTCCTCTGGACTGCGCTGGCAGCGGCCGCCGAGGGCGAGCGGGACCCCAAAGCGGCGTCGGCGTCCTGCCGTCGGGCAGGACTCTGCCGCGCGCACTCCATAACTGCCGCCGCGTCCTCTGGACTGCGCTGGCAGCGGCCGCCGAGGGCGAGCGGGACCCCAAAGCGGCGTCGACGTC
>CAILKC010000324.1 GCA_903834675.1 uncultured Victivallales bacterium
CGAACCTAGGGCAGATAGCTCGCCCCTACAGGGCTCAAACCCATAACCGCCCCCGTCCCAGGGCGTTGCCCTAGGCTGGTATCTTAGCGCGCCTTCAGCGCTCCAGACGGACTCCCTTACTGCCCAGGTCGTCACTTTTCAAGCAGCATGCGCGCGCCGTTCCAGTCGTCGCCGGGGGGCGTCACAAGGTAATCGCGGCAGGAGGCCAGGTGCAGCTTCGAAGGACCATCGTTGGGATTGGCATCGAGGGCTTCCTGGAAGTAATCGGACGCCAGGCGCCACTCGCGCTGCCGGTATGAACTGAGGCCCTCTTCATAGGCCAGAAGTACGCGGTCCATATTGGGGAAAGACTCGCGGGTGTGGTGGCTAAGCAGCTCGAAGACGCGGACGGGTTGGGTCCGGCCGCGGACACAGAGCAGGTCAATCTCGCGCAGGCGCGGCGGCACATGCAGGCAGGCCACGACCGAGTCGCACATCAGCACATCGGTGCCATAGAGCTTGTTGGCTCCCTCCAGGCGTGAGGCGACGTTGACACTGTCACCGATGACGGTGTAGTCCATGCGTCGTGGCGAGCCGATATTACCAGCGACCACTTCCCCGCAACTAAGGCCGATGCCGATGGCGATGGTCTGCAGGCCGGCGGCCCGGCGGCGGGTGTTGAGTTTGACCAGAGTCTGCATCATTTCGCCGGCGACCTGCACGGCGTTGTCGGCGTCATGCTCGCCGGTGAAGGGGGCGCCGAAGACCGCCATGATGGCGTCTCCGATGTACTTGTCCAGCATGCCGCCGTGGTCCAGCACGACGTCCACCATGGCGGCGAAGTAGTCATTCAGCAGGGCCACCGTCTCGCGTGCCCCGAGGGACTCGCTGAGGGGCGTGAAGCCGCGGATGTCCGAGAACAGGATGGTGACCTCCTGGGCGGTACCGCCGAGGGCCGCGTCGCCGCTCTCCAGGAGTTTATCCATGACTTCCTTGGTCATGTAGCGGGCCATGGTGCCGCGGATGCGCTTCTCGCGGGTGATGTCCTCGACCACCAGCATCACGCCGATCGGATCGTCGTGAATGTCGATGAGCGGCGCCGTGGCGAGGTTGACCGCCATGAAGTCGTTGCCGGGCAGGATGACCTCCTGGTCCATCGCCAGGTCCGGTTTGCCGCCGCGGCTGGTGCGGCGAAGTGACTCTTCCACCCAAGGATTGGCATGGCCGAGGGCGCTGCTGATATGTCGACCGATGACGGTGTCATCGAGGCGGAAGATGCGCTGGGCCGCTTCGTTGACTTTGGTGATCTGCAAGTTCACGTCGAGCGTGATCACGCCGTTGGTCAGGCTCTGCAGAATGCTTTCGTTGAAGTTACGGGCGTTCATAACTTCCTCGAAGAGCCGGGCATTCTCCAGCGCGATGCTGGTCTGGGCGGCAAAGGCCTGCAGCAGGTTCTCGTCCTGGCGGGTGAAGGGGCCCTTGCGACGGTTCAGGACCTGCATCACCCCCATCTTCTCGCCCTTGCGGCTGAGGACAGGCACGCAGAGGATGGTCCGGGTCTTGAATCCCGTCTTGCGGTCCACCTCGCGGTTGAAGCGCAGGTCGCTGTAGGCTTCCGGGATGTTGATAGTCTCGCCGGCGTTGAGGCAGGCGCCGGCCAGGCCATTGTCCGCCGGGAAACGGATTTCACCGGAGCCCATGCCCTCCGCCACGCGCGACCACAATTCGTGGGTGGCCGCATCGTAGAGGAACAGCGTGCTGCGCTCGGCGGTGAGGATTTCGGTGGTGACCGACACGATGCGTTCCAGCAGCCGGTTCAGATTCAGCTCGGAGGAGATGGCGTGGGTGACCTCGAAGATGCGGGATTCCTGGTGCCGGGCGGCGGCGACCTCCTCGAACAGCCGGGCATTCTCGAGGGCGGAGACGGCCTGCGAGCACATGGCCCTGAGCAGCAGCAGGTCGTGCTGGTCGAAATCGCCATTGCGTTTGTTCAGGACTTCGGCGACGCCCACGGTGCTACCCATGGCGTTGCGCAGGGGCACGCAGATGATGTTGCGGGTGCGGTATCCGGTCTTACGGTCGATCTCCGCATTGAAGCGCGTGTCGGCGTAGGCGTCCTGAATCAGGATGTCCTCGCCGTTGCGAAAGGTCCAGCCCGCGATACCGGCGCCGGCGGGAAAGCGGATTTCCTCGACGTCATCGCCGAGGGCGACCCGGGAGAAGAGCTCGTCGGCCGTTTCATCGTACAGAAATAGCGAACTGCGTTCAGCGTCCAGGGTCTCGGTGAGGATGGTCATAAACCGCGGCAGCACCAGGTGCAGCGCGCGGAATTGGCCCAGTTGGTGCGCCACATCGACCAGGCGCACCGTGTGCATAAGCAGGCCGCGGAACCTCTCGAGGAGGTGCTCGCGGTTGTCGGTGGAGAGTACGCCCAGAAGCTTATCGAGATCAGTGTCCTGCAGGCGATGCTCGAAGACTGAACTCACCAGATCCGTATCAGAGGTCTTCACCCACACACCTATTGGCAATATAAGGACACCAGGGACCACCCGCCCGTCGGCACTGGCGTCCCCGTCCGGTCACTCGCTCTGCTCCCGCGCTGGCTGTGGCTGAGCCCGTCGCGGCGGAACACGGCCATTCGTGCAATCAGGACTGTTCTTTGGCACTCTCTGCGCCTGGCCGACGCCGTGTCGACGACCGGGGCGCAGAGACGAGTCCTATGAAGCGTTGCTTACATAGCACCGCAACACAGTAGAATCAACCGCGTATCGGCGCGGCAGGCACCGATAGTTTCAAACTGGCCACGATTTCCCGCACGAAACCGAGGCAGGCGGCGAGGCCAGTCTCGGCATCCTCCAGATCGGCGGGATACCACATCTTCTCGTACTCGAAAGAGATGGCTCCGTCATAGCCCGTAGCGCGCAACTCCCGCAGGATGTCGCGCCAGGGCAGGACGCCGGCGCCGACCGGGCAGGCGCGGCGTTTACCGTCACGCAGGCTAAAATCTTTGGCGTGGACGTAGGCGATGACGCCGACCTGGGCCTGGAGCGTCGTTTGCCAGGGCTCGGGGGTATCATGCAGGACATTGGCCGGGTCGTACAGAGCGCGCACGGCAGCTAGGCCGACGGCGTCCACGAGGCGGCGGGTAGCGGCGCCGGTACGGGTCATGGTTCCCGGGTGGTTTTCGACCACCAGCGAGAGTCCCCTGTCCGCAGCCTGGGCGCCGACTTCACGCAAGGCGTCGACCGTCCTGGCGAAGCCGCCTTGGGGATCGGCGGGCTGTTCGCGACCGCCGTAGGCCCGCACGAAGCGGGCCCGCATGAGGTCGGCCAGTTCCAGGGCGCGCCGCAGTTCGCGGCGGGCGGCGGCGGCGGGGGTGGGATCGGGGTGGTTGATGTCCCAGGCGTAGGGCGTGATGGCGATGATGGGCAGGCCGTTGTAGCCGGCGTAATCCGCCATGCGCACGGCGCGGGCGTTGTCGATGGAGCCCTCGAAGTCCGTCCCGGGGCGGCAGGCCAGTTCGATGCCGTCCAGGCCAAGGGCCCGGAAGCAGTCGATACTCTCGTAGACGGTGCGCCCCGGGGTTGCCATGCTGTGGCCGACGAAGATCATGGTGCGCTCCGGGTTCAGCGGGGGGTCTTGGGTCGGCGTCCTTTGGCCAGCAATCGGGTATGGCCCAATTGGCCGCCGGTGGTTTCCGTGGTCGGGATGTGGCCAGCGCCCCAGTCGGCCAGGGGCAGGAGCGGGATGCGACCGCTGCGGGACGGGCGGATGGTGATGGCGTCATAGACCCGGTCGATGGTCAGGCCCGCGGCGCCAAACAGCCAGGCGAAGCCGGCGGTGCCGCGAGGGTACAGCACCAGGTTGTTGCGCAGCGTGGTCTCGCTGAAGCCGTTGGCCTTCTCCGCCGCCCTGCCATTGGCAAACGCTTGCAACGACCAGTAGCGCTCGGCGTTCTCCAGCATGTCGATGCCGAGGTAGCCCGCGATGGCGTCGCGCCACATGTTCATCGAGATCCAGACATTCTCACGGTCCGCGCTCGAGTGGCCGCTGCCGTAGGCGGTGCGGCAGGCGCGTTCGGCATTGACCAGATCGGTCCGGAGGTGGTTCAGGTCGAGTCCGGCAGGCAGGTCGCCGATCATCAACAGGGGCAGCAGGCCGTTGGCGGTGTAGAGGCTGTAGGCGTCCCAGCCGCGCAGTTCAGCCTCGGGTAGCGGCTTGCCCGACCAGGCATCGCGCAGGCCCGCCGTGGTGCGGTCCAGACAGACACCCCAGTGGTCCCCGAGCCAGCCGGCGCGCAGGGTCGCCAGGCCGACCGTCAGAGCGGCCTCACAACGACGGGCATAGGCCGCATCCCCGAGTCGCTCGAAGATGCGCCGGGCGGCATGCAGGGCTGCCAGACGCTTGATGCCGAGGTAGACGTTATCGCGACCGTATTGCACCGCCGGGCTGGCATCGTCGATGGTGTTGGCGGTGCCGCGGTCGGGGAAGCCATTGCCGGTGGAATCGGCCCAGAGCAAGTAGTCCACCAGGCGTCGACAGAGGTCCTGGTAACGCTCAAACAGCGCTTCGCGACCCCACCAGCGGGCATGGGCGTAGAGCAGCAGCAGGAAATTGGCGTTTTCCTCCACCGGCATAGCGTGGTGGTAGCTTTGGCCGTTGGCCGTCCAGCCGGCGCCCATGTCGTGTTCGAGGACCGCGCCGGCAAACTCCTCGGGCGCGGCGGGCGGGTGCTGGCCCGGCGCGGCGCTGTCGACGCTGCGGCGGTGTTCGGTTTCAGGGTCGTTGGCATGCTGGGCCCATTCGGCAAAGATCAGCTCGAGTAGGTCCGGCCAGAAGGCGAAGTAGAACGGCGCCTCGTTGAAGGTCACATCCACGGTGGAGTTGTACCAGCACGAGCCCTCCCAGACGCTGAACCACTGCGCCGGCAGGCGCTCCGAGGGCAGCACCGGCACGCACCATAGGGTGCAGATGAGGTAGCTCTGAAAGGCCAGGGCCAGCGTATCCTGCGCCGCCAGAGGCAGCTCACTGTCGCTGAACAGCGCGTCGAACCGCCGCGTTTTCGCGGCCAGTTCGCCGTGTTGGCTGCGGACGAAGTCGGCCAGGGCCGCGGCCGTCGGCCAGCGTTCGCTGTAGCGCAGACGCATGGGTTCGGTGAAGCGTTCGAAAAGCCCGTCGCCGCAGAAGCCAACCAGCGCGGCACGGACGTGTACGGGTTCGCCCGTCGACAGGTCCACCTCGAGACGGAGTTCACTCTGTTCGACCCGCAGGCCGCCTTCCAGGGCCAGCAGGCGGTCTTCGGCGCTGCCGTCCACGGGTTGCTTCCGCAGGCGGGCTCCGCGGGTGGCGCTAAGACCGCCCTCGGCACTACTGAAGCGGGTGATGACGCGGACCGGATAGCGCAGGCAGACGGCGTCGGCTTCCGCGCTCGCGGTGGCTGCCGCCAGGCGCAAGCCGAGACGGAGCGTCGCTTTGCGGTCGGCTTTCGGGTCCACCCCCGACCAGCGGATACGGTTGAAGCTCTCGAGGTCGACATCGATGAGGTAGACTGGCGCCGTGCTGGTCGGTTCGTCCTGCGGGTAGAACGGCGCCGTGAGGCGAATGCGAGCCTTGATGCCGAGGCGCAGACTGTGGCAGACGTACAGGACCGAGGTCATGGACAGATGCGCTTCGATCGTGTCGAAGGCCTGCAAGCCAGGCGCGAAGGGCAGGCCGACGGCCCCCTGGCTGTCCTCCAGGGCCAGGATCAGCTCCGCCGACTGCTGGCAATGCAGCCCCAGCGCGCCGTAGTCAACGCGCTGGCGGTGCGGGTCGAGGGTAAGACTGTAGCGACTGCCCAACCGTCCCAGTACCGTACTCATCAGGTCCATGGGCTATGCCTCCGTTCGTGGCCGGCCCCGAGGCGATGTCCCCGGGACGCACTGTCGGATACCGTAATTCCAGGAAACGCAGTTGCGGCCCGCTGGTATGAGACGATCAAACAAATCCCAGCTTAGGCGGGCTTGGCGGCGCGCAGGCGCAGCGCCCCGGGCAAGAGCGGTAGGGCCAGTCCCGCGACGACCAGCGCTCCCCCCAGGACCTGCACCACCGACAACCTCTCCCCCAGCGCCACGAAGGCGGCCAGCAGCCCCACAACCGGGATGAGCAGAGTGAAGGGCACGACCAGGTTGGCGGGGTAGGCCCGCAACAGCCGGTTCCACAACCCATAGCCGACCAGGGTGGCAGCAAAGGCGAGGTAGGCGACCGCCAGCCAGGAGCGCGTGTCCATGGCGGCCAGGCTGGCGCGGCTGGCCGCGACCCCTTCCAGCAGGCAGGACAAACCCAGGAATGGCAGGGGCGGGATCAAGCTCGACCACACGACAAAGGCCAGAACATTCACCGGACCGTGCTTGGCCAGGGCGCGGCTGGCCAGGTTACCCAGGGCCCAACACAGCGCCGCGCACAGCGTCAGCAGGAATCCGGCGAGAGGCATGGCCGTCCCCTGTGCCGCCCCGATCACCGTCAGGCCCACCGCGGCTACGGCCATCCCCAGCACCTGCCCCGTCTTGGGTCGCTCACCACAGAACAGCGCCGCCAGAAGCACGGTGAAGAAGGCCTGGGACTGCGCCACCAGTGACGCCAGGCCAGCCGGCATGCCCGTCTTGATGGCGACAAAGAGGAAGGCAAACTGTCCGAGACCCGAGGCCAACCCGTAACCCAGGTAGAGGCGCAGCGGCACCTTCGGTGGCCGCAGGAAGAAGACCGCGGGCAGGGCGGCGAAGGTGAAGCGCAGGGCCCCGAGCACAAAGGGCGAAACCCCGCGCAGGCCCCACTTGATGACCACAAAGTTGACGCCCCAGAGCAACACCAGCAATAGGGCTAAAACAACATCCCGAGGGCGCACCGCTGGCCTCCGTTAGTCTCATCTCACCGCCGCGGTTCAGGTTAGCCGCGCAAAGCGGTCCGGGCAAGCCCGGTTGGGACGCAGGTCAGCTCCGTAGGGGTTTGCTTGTATGAGAACCGCAGAAGGCCGAATGCCCAAGGCCCAATGACGACCTGCAGAATCCCCTGCCGGGGCACCGCAGTTCTCTGACGGTCAGGTCCGGCACCAGCTGGGGATCCGGCTTGTAGGAGACTTGCCGCAACCTCGTATGACATCAGGCGCTTCCCCTTCCGCCCGGAGTCCGCCGCGGCGGACTCCGGGCGTTGGAGGGCGCCGCTGCGTCGGCGCCGCGGCGGCCACGCCGATTCGACAGGCTCACGGTCTTCGACAGGGCCGCCCTCCAGGCGATCCGATGCGTCCCGGCCGGGTGACTACTCAGGTGCAACTGCGTA
>CAILKC010000325.1 GCA_903834675.1 uncultured Victivallales bacterium
CATGGGCGGGCATCTCCTGGGCTGCGCCGACTGCGCGCACCGCGAGTACGTCTACCACTCCTGTCGCAACCGCGCCTGCCCGCAGTGCCACCAGCAGCGTACGGAGGAGTGGCTGGCGCAGCGCGCCCGCGAACTGCTGCCCGTGCGCTACCACCATCTGGTGATCACCCTGCCGGCGGAGCTGCGGCAGGCCGCCCGGTCCCGGCAGGAGGACGTGCTCGGGGCCCTGATGCAGACAGCCGCCGAAGCCGTGCAGGCTCTGGCCCGCGACCCGAAGTATGCCGGCGGCCGCATCGGCATCCTGGCCGTGCTGCATACGTGGACGCGGGCCCTGGTCTGGCACCCGCACGTACACTGCCTCGTACCCGGTATCGCCCTGGCTGCCGACCGCGAGGTCCTGCGTCCCGCCGAGCGCTTCCTGCTGCCCGTACGGGCCCTGTCCGTTATCTTCCGGGCCAAGCTGGCCGCCTCTCTGCGAGCACTCCAGCCACCTGTGGACTTGCCTGCCGCCGTCTGGCGCAAGCCCTGGGTGGCCTTCGCCAGACCCTGCGTGGAGGGTGCCGAGGGCGTCCTCCAGTACCTGGCCCGGTATGCGTTCCGCGGGCCCTTGAGCGACCGGCGCATCGTCAGCGCCGAGGACGGCCGGGTGACCTTCCGCTACACTGACAACCGCACTGGACAATCACGCACCATCACGGTCACCGCCGAGGAGTTCCTGCGCCGCTACCTCCAGCACGTCCTGCCCAAAGGTTTCCAGCGGGTGCGCTACTACGGCCTGTGGTCGCCCGCCAGTCGCCAGACCCTGCGCAGTCTGCAACTCCTTCTCGCCGCGACTCAGCCGCAGAGCACGCTTCCGGCGCTCCTGACCAAAAGCCTGGAACCCGCTCGCCCGGCCTGCTGCCCGCGCTGCGGCTCGACGCACTGGCACGTCATCGGCCGTTTCCTGCCCGCCGCCCTGTCCCCGGCGTCTCCGACCAGGGGTCCGCCGTCATGAGCCACCGCTGGCACGTCACCCTTGTCTTCCAGGCCAGGATCCTCGCGAGTTCAGCGTCCCCTCGGTCACGGCCCCTCACGCCCGCGTACCGCCCGGGACCCCTCCAACCGGCTCTCCAGGCACCCTCCCTGGCCCCACGCCGCCCCTCCGGCCGCTCGCCAAACCCTTGCCTCCACCACGTCCCGACTCCACTGTAGGTCCTGTCGGGATCGGGACTTCGGGCGCAATCCCCAAGCCCCGCGAAGGGCTTAGTTCAACACAGATTGCGCGGCGGCGCTACGCCGCGCAATCTCTGACTCGTTGCGCGCACCATAAGCTGACTTGCGCCCCCTGCCCGCGTGGTCTCTGGTCTGCCCGACTGATCGGCTCCGGACTCTCCCCGCGGGGACACGTCCATCCCCGTTGCCCCGAACATCCTGGCGTTGACTTGGTGGCTGGCCGCCGCTCACCCACCCCCGGCCGCCCGGCGGAAGAGCCAAGCCGCCGGCAAGGCCTGGCGCGGCAGGCCCGGACCCTCGACCTCGACGGTCAGGCGGTTCTCGGCCTTCCAGGCGCGGATGAACTGGACCTCGAGGCTATGGAACCCCGCTTCGAGCGCGACGCTGCCGGTGTCCTGCTTGCGGTCGTAGTTCGGCATGGCCACGGGCGGTAGCTGCAGCTCCCGCGCCTCGTCGCGGATGAACAGGTAGGCGTAGACCGGCGTCGCCATGGTGAAGTGGTACATGCCAGTGGTCGGAACCCGCAGGTAACCGCGCCAGCGCAGACCGTAGCGCGGCTGCGCCGCGTACGGGGCAAGGCTGATATCCGCACAGACACCGGTCTTCAACATCGGCCGGAGCATGAGGTCGTAGAGCCGGATGCTGTCCTCATGCTCGACGTAGCCGTAGTCCAAGCCCGGCGCCAGGCCGGTCGCCTCGATCCGGTCCGGCGCCCGCGGCAGCCAGGGCCAGCGGGCGACGGTCCGGGTCGCCACCAGCGGCAGGGGTTCGGCGCCCTGGAAGAAGCGCGCCTTGAGAGTGCCTTCGGCGGTGACCGGGACCGGCGCCTGGTACACCGGCGAGGCGGCGACCGGATCGCTAGCGTCGAGCGTGCAGCGGATGTCCAGGCCCGGCCGGGCGCCGGCGATGCCCAGCGGCGGCAGTTCGCTGAAGTTCAGGAACGGCCGCGGCGGGTCGATACGGGGCACGTCGGGCAGGAAGAACGGTCGCGTCTGCACAGTCCCATCGGCCGCCAACGCAAACTCGAAGTCGCTGGCTGGTAGTGTGACCGGCTTGCCGCGCACCGTCAGTTCCCCGCATCCCGTGACGATGCCTGCCAAGCGCCCGTCCGGTGCGGTCACCACGAGCAGCGACTCCGCCGCCGTCCGCACCCCGTCCAGATCGAGCGCGTGCCGCAGCGTGCCACTGCGGTAGCTGAGGCACGTGCTGTCGGTCAGCGTGGCATTGAGTCCAGGCCCGGCAGCGGTCGTGGCCGCGACGCCCACAGCACTGGCGATCGGCGTGGGCTGCCCCTTGTCGAGCGGGATCAGGAGCGTCAGGAGCGTGTCGCCGTCCTGGCTTGCCCACGCGGCATGCACGTCCACCTTGGGCCGGGCATCGCCAAGCCCGGCCGCGAACCAGCCGAGCCAGGGCTCACGGTTGCCGCAGTACTTGCGGTACGCCAGCGGCGGGCCGAAGTGAAGGAACTCGACGTTCGGTCCGCTCGGGTCGGCGGTGCGGAAGCGCTTCGCCGCCGGGTCGAGGTCGAACTGGTCGGGCTTGAACCCGGCGATGGTGCGAGTGTAGTCCGGGTCCGGCGAGTCCGGCAGGAAGTTCCAGACCTGCGTGTACTCGTGCGGCTTGTTGTCCGTGGCGGCCAGGCGGTCCTCGATGAGCCAGAGTCTGGCGGCTCTGACGAAGACCACGCGGCGGTAGTGCGTCACCGCCATGTTGATGTTTTTGTCGGCCTTGTGCTCGTACAGGTGCCGTGCGGCGTAGCCCAGGTCGTAGAGCCCATCCACCAAGTCGAACGCCGGCGAGGTGTGCCAGCGGCCCGGCACCGGGGTCTCGTAGGCGCGGCCGGCGGGAGGCGCGTTCTTGGCCTGAGACAGCCCGTCGACCAGCACGGTGTTGACCTTCAGGCTCGAGGCCTCGCTCAGGTAGAAGTCAGCGCCGCGCGCTTCCTCGTTCTTGAACATGCCGTACGTCGGGGGTCCGCCGCAGACGACGAGCGGGCGACCGTAGGCGAAGACCTGGATCGCGCCGTTGTCCCGCATCGAGTGCCCGCTCTGGGGCCGGCCGTTCATGAAGAACAGGTACAGGTCTTTCATGCCCCAGCCGCTGCGCATGGCATAGAAGCCGCTGTAAAGGAAAGCCGTTGAGAGATACGGCTGCGGGCGCGGGGCCGTCTTCCCCTCCAGCGGCGTGTCCCAGTACTGACGCGCCGCGGCGTCGCTCGCCCAGACGTTCTTGCCCAGGGTGTGATGCCAGTTCCCGACCTGCGGCAGACTGCCTAGTGGCGTCTGCAGGCCGTCGTCCACCAGCCGCCGCGCCTTGACCTTGGCCAGCGCCAGTGGCGCGAACGGCGGCGGCGGGTCGCCGCAGAAGCGGACCAGTTCCTCAAGGCCTTCCTTGTCCTGGCCGTTGTAGTTGAACGACGGTTCGAGGCTGCCCCCGTCCGGCAGGAAATTCGTCGCCAGAAAGCTCCTGTACCCGAGCTCGGTGTACTGTGCCACCTGCGGTGTCGCCTTGAAGTCAGGGAAGATGGCGGCAAGCATGGCCAGCGCCTTGAGGCCCTCGGCGCGCTGGTTGGGCACGGCGCCGTCGCGCACGCAGAACCACAGCAGCTTGCTCGCATGGTGCCGCAGCAGCGAGAGTGCGATCTCCGCAAGCTGGTCAGCCGGAATGCGCGCCATCTCCGCCGGTGCCAGCGCCCCCGGGACCGGGTGCAGTACGCCGGCCCACTCCTTGGGCTTGTCCGCACCCAGCGACTTGGCGAGCCCGGCCAGGACTTTGAGGAAGTTCTTCAGGCGCCAACCGACTTCCAGACCGTTGGTGTTCAGCCGCCAGTCGCAGCGGTAGAACTCCTCCACCTCCTTGTCCGTGGTGCCGCCCCTGGCCGCGTACGCCGCCCAGAAGGATGACTGATGGCGGACGGCGAAGTCGGCCATGATCTCGAGGCCTTTGCGCAGGTAAACGTCGTTACCCGTCTCCCAATAGCGGGCCACGAAACTCTTGGCGAACTCGAAGTTGCCGTAGGCGGTGCAGAGCAACTTCTGGTCACGGCGGCGCCCGGCCAGTTCGGCGTTGCCGCCCCAGTCCGTGACCTGGTCCACGTCGACGAACCAGGTGATGGGCTTGCCGCTGCCCGGCGCACCGCTCAGGCCGTAGATGTCGACGAAGCCGACCAGGTTCGAGGTGAGGTAGTCCTGGCGGGTGCGCACGCCGGCGAGCGCGTCGATCATACCGGTGTTGCGCGGGTGCCGGGCGTAATCGTGCCAGCCGTATTCGCCGAAGTCGTGGGTGCGCAAGCGCGCCACGACCTGGTCACGCCACAGGTCGAGAGCCTCGCCGGGCTGGCCTTCCCGGACACGCGCCGCGATCGCGGCGAGATGCGGCTGTGCCAGGTCCAGTTGCCCAAACAGGTCCGCCGCGACCTGGTCACGGGGGCGCGGGTAAGCCGGTACGGCGCCGTCCTGGCCCGAGGCCAGCCCGGCGCACCCCAGCATGGCAACCCCCACGAGTTGCCGCCATATCACTTTCGGCATGATGCCACTCCCGGCTCAATGGGATCACCGGATGCACGGGTTCAGCAACCAAGGTGCGAACCCGCTCCAGGTTCACCGGTGGACGTTGGGACCAAGTCCCGGAGTTGAGCGATCTGCGGCGCGCAACCCAACCCGGTCCGGCAGGACTGGCCCGTCTGCCTCTACGTAGCTAAAGGTCGTCGCGAACGGCGTCAGCTCATACAGACCGGCAAGACGATAAGCCAAGCCGCCGGCATGAAGGACACGCCAGCGGCGATGAATGTGAACACGATACCACCCATCCAACAGTCTTCCACTGGTGCTGGGCCCACCCTGCATTCTGGGGTTGAGTCGGTGACTCCCTGCGGAATCCGCAGTTCCCGACTCATGCCCCGATCCCAGACCGCGGCTCGTGAACCGCCTTTGCCAGGCGTCGGCGCGCCAGGGGGTGCGCGCCAATCTGCCGCAAACGCACTCCGCATCCCTCGGAACAGGACTTTGTTCCCCCCAAGACCCCCCGGAAATCAAAACTCCTATCAGTAGTTCAGTCTCGCTCGTAGTTCGTGCTCAGTCCCTGCGCACACCATTCCCCTGCCCAGCGCGGCCGTCAGCGGTTGTCCTGCGTGCCTGGGCCCGGGCGCGGGCCGGGCGCTCCCACCTCCATGACCACGGCCATATGGTCCGAGGCGGTGAGGGAGACGACCTTCCGGCTCAAGATCGACCAGGATGGTGGCACCAGGACCCAGTCAACGATCTTGATCGGGTTGCCGACGACGATGGTGAAGTCGCTCGGCGTGGGATCCCGCAGAGGCGAGGTGGTGTAGCCGCCGCCCCCGAGCAGGATGTCCATCGCGTTCTGGCCGTTGGCCTCCTGGGAATGCGGGAAGCCCTTCGGGGTCGAGTTCAGGTCGCCGACCACCAGGAAGGGCAGCGGCGACGCCAGGCGCTCGCCCTCGACGATGCGGGCCGACTCGACCCGAACGGCCTCCGAGCGCGACTCGAGGTGCGTGGCCAGGAGTCGGACGGACAGGTTCTCCGAGAGGGTGATGTCACACAGAACCGCGTTGGACTTGCCACCCAGGATGGTTTCCCACTTCGTATAGCCCGGGAACGACACCAGGCGCACCTGTTTCACCGGGTACCGGCTGAGCACGGCGTTGCCGGACCTTTCGCGGAAGGCGAGCAGCGTGGCGGCGTCGACGTTGCGTTGCTCGACGCAGAACGGGTAGCCGGCCCGGCGGCCGAGGTACTGGGCCTGGTTGAGGCGGCCGGAGCAGAGGGAATCGAAATCGACCTCGTTCAGGACGACAATGTCCGCCGCTTCGCGGGCCAGCAGGTCGGCGATGTCCTGCAGCCGTTTCTCCATGGCCGGCCGGTGCTTGACCGGCCAGGGGTTGGTGTCGCCGCCGCGGCCCCGGCAGATGTTATAGGTAATGATCTTCAGGCTGCCGGCGTAGTGCGGCGTGGGCTGCGTGGCCGCCTGGTTCTCCCTGGTCCTGACCGCCGTGAGTGTATTCGTGGCCCGGCCCACAGCGTAGCCCCCGAGTTCCAGGCCCACAGCGGCCAGGAGGACTAGAATGCCAATGCTTGCCATACTGCGCTTCTTTCTCATGCTGTCCATGGGTGCCTACTCAAGGTCAAACAGCGCCGTGCGTCCAGCCTCGAGGCTCAGGCGGTGCCGGCGCGCGGTTGGGAGAGAGCGTGTGCCGGGCGGCAGTTCGCGCAGGGCAGCTTCCCGGTTCAGGTCGATCTCCACCTCGCCTGTGGTCAGGGCGTGCAGCATGAGCAGACGGACGTCGGCCGCCACGACGGTCCCCGGCGGTGCGATCCGCCAGGCGCCGGCGTAGGCGGCGAGGCGGCTGATCAGGTCGCGCGAGAGCGTGTAGGTGCCGACGAAGACCACCGGAGACCCGGGCTCGGCGCTGATCACGGCCGCGGGGCTCTTCGACGTCGGATAGCGCGCCAGGACCGGCAACGCGGGATCGTTCACCGTGAGCGCGATGCCGTCGACCTCCTTGAGCTTCTCCGCTTCCAGAGAGGCGACCCCTGGTTGCCAGGCATTAGCGCCCAGGAGCGGATGGCTGACTGCCGAGGCTGCCGTTGCGGACTCGGCACGGTCAGCCGCGGTCAGACGCCGCAACGGCAGACCGAGCGTCTCGCGCACGACCGACTCCCGCCCCGTGGCCAGTTGCACCAGCCCCGTGCCCTGCAGCGCCACGACCGTCGCGCCAGCCTGGCGGAGGGCGCGGATGCGCTTGGCCAGCACGTCATCCAGGTCCAGCAGGTTCTGGAGAACGTACAGTTTGGCGGGCGGCACCTTGCCATCGCGCAGATCCTGAGCGTAGTAGAAGCGGACCGGCACACCCGAGGCGTGCGCTTCGGCCCACTGCTGGAGCATCCCGGCAGCATGGTATTCAGCCAGCGCGCCGCGGGCGAAGTCCACGGCCGCCTCGTCGAACACGAAGGCGACCTCGGCCTGGCTGCCGGGCCATGCACTCGTTTCGCCTGCCGCCGCGTTGCGCGTCGCCACCTGCTGCATCCGTTCGTGCAGGAAGCGCATTTCAGCCAGGATCTCGGGGTGATCGTAGTCGGCCGGGTTGGCGAAGCTCATGTGCCAGGCGCCGTAGTTGCCGACG
>CAILKC010000326.1 GCA_903834675.1 uncultured Victivallales bacterium
CCTGAGGCCAGGCGCCTCTCCAGAAGAGTGGAGCGGCCGCGGCTCGCGGCCAGCGCCTGAGGCCAGGCGCCTCTCCAGAAGAGTGGAGCGGCCGCGGCTCGCGGCCAGCGCCTGAGGCCAGGCGCCTCTCCAGGGGAATGGAGCGGCCGCGGCTCGCGGCCTGCGCGTGAGGACACGCGCCACCACAGCGGGAAGGGTGGAGACGCGGCAGGCCTCGGCGTAAGCGGGGTGGACGGTGGACGGTGGCGGCCTACGGGGAGACGGAACTGGCTCACCCCTCGCCGCAGCCCCCCACGACCTCCCTGGCCAGGACCTGGTGGGCGCTGGCCACGGCCAGGAAGCGGCCGGCGTAGATGGCCTGCTGGATGGCCGGCGGGAGGCAGGCGGAGTACTTCAGGTTGCGTAGAGCGGCCTCGGCCAGGTCGGTGGGGGGGGCGGAAGAGCTGGGGGTCAGCCGCCGCGGCCCGCAGCCGCGTCAGGGCATCGGGCGGGAGGGCGGCGTCAAGGCGGACGAAGAGGTTATCCCCATGCGCCGGCAGACCCAGCAGGTTCGTGATCGCGCTGGCGAGGGTCAGGTTGGCCAACTGGCCGGCGAAGGTCCACCAGCGCGTCTCCTGGTCGGCCTGGACGAGGAACGTCGACTCCGGGCGCACCCAGGAGTACTCCCCGTAGAGCACGTCCATCTGCTCCCGGGCGCGGCGCGACCAGAGCGGGCTCGGCTGCCGTGCCGCCAGGACCTGCTGGACGGCCTGGCATAGTTCATAGGACAACAGCGGTCCGGCGCCCAACCAGCGCGACCGGCCCGGCGCCTCGGCGGTGACCACCTGGGCCACCTTGCGGAGCCAATCGAGCTGAACCACCTTCCAGCTTCTGCCCCCGAGCAGCAACACGCAGGGCTCTTCGGGCTTGGCCCGGAAGAAGGAGCTTTCATGGACGGAGCCCGCCGTAGTCGCCGCCGATTCAGCCGCAAGCTGAGTGCGTACTGGCAAGCCTTCGAATCCGAGAAATGGAACCAGGGCGAGTTTGCCGCGCACGTACTACCGCTGGTCGCGTTCACGAACCAGACACAGGCGAAAGGATTCCGAGATCGTGTGATGCAGAAGGTGGGGTGCAGTCCACAGGCTCGAACCGCGTGAAACGCGGCGGCAGTCGGGTTCCGCGTGTCCCTCGCGCCCCCAGCTCAAAGAAGTGGACGGATGTCCTTCATTACACCGGTTCAAGGCGGGGCGCGCGGCAGATGGGGCGGGGGTGGATGGCCATAGGCGTTAAGGTAAGGCCAGAACGCTCAACGCTGAAGTAATTCCAGTCGAGTTAGGCACTTGCAGAACATTGTCGGTTCCATGGAGCCCGCGATGCCAAGCCCGTTTCGGGCGGGTTCGCGGTACCCGCCGTCTGTGAGACCCCAGATACGGCGGAAGCCCCGGCAGGGCCGGTGCGGACCGCCGACTCCAGGGGAATGGAGATGCGGTGGGCTCCACCGCCGCGCCTGAGGCCAGGCGCCTCTCCAGGGGAGTGGAGCGGCCGCGGCTCGCGGCCTCAGGAGCAGGACGATGGCGGTTGCCCGTAGCGCTGCCGACCGGTCACTTGATCACGGCTTGCTCGGAGAGGGTGCGGCTGGTCTTGACCTCGACAGTGGTGCGCCGGGTGGCACATCCGGCCAGGGCGATTGCGGCCAGTAGAATTGCGGCCAGGTGGATCCACGTCTGGGTGTGCTGTTTCATGGTTGATTCCTGTCGTTGCGGGGTTTCTACCAGGTTCTGGCGAGCAGCCAGAGGGCTGCCAGAGCGGCGCTGATGGCAAGCCCGGCGAGGAGGGCGAGGGCGAGGGTCTCGGCGGCGCGCCGGGGGCGCCGCCGCTCGGCGAGGGCATCGGCCAGGGCCTGGGCTGTGGGTCGCCGGCCCGGCCGTAGGTCCATGGCGGCGCGGAGGGCGCGCGCCGCGCGGTCCGACGTGTCCGGCGGCAAGACGCCCTGTGCGGCGCCGGCCGAGTGCAGCACCACCAGGGCCTCAGTCGGCAGCAGGAAGGCGACATCGTGCGGCGCCACGCCGGTCAGACATTCCCAGGCGATAACCGCCAGGGCATAGACATCGTCCTCGGGGTGGGCGGGTTGGGCGGCAGCGCCCGGCGCAAGCTGGCGCGGGCTGCGGTAGGCGGTGGCATCAGCGATGAAGCCGTCTGCTGAACCTGCCGGGGCCTCGATCCGCACGGTCCCATCGGCTTCCACCGTGATCGCGTCTGGCGCGAGGCTGCCGTGGGGACCGTGCGCCCGCTGCCATTCGGCGAGGGCTTGGGCGCTGCGCGCCAGTACCCGGCGCAGTTCGGCGCTCTCGGGGACGCGTTGGCGGAGGGCGTCTTGTAGGGTCGTACGCATGGGTGTCCTGTCCTGCTGCAAGCCTCAGGCTCTGGTGCGGTGCAGGTACACGAGGAATCCTGCCCCGCTGGCCAGGGCCACCAGGACCAGCGCGCCGATGGCCGCCCAAGGTGGGGCTCGGCCGCGCTCCGGCGTTGTCGTGGCGGCGCGTGGCGGCGCTATCGCCGCGCGCTCCGAGTCGCGGCCGGCCGGGGCGGCGTCAGTCCCGGCCGGGGTTCCATGGCCGTTCCCTGTGCCGGGCACCAGCAGGATGTAGTGGGACGAGGCGACGTCGGCCGCGTGGCTGCCGCCCAGCAGTCCGACCATGATATCGGCCACCTGCGCCGCGTCCAGTCGCGACTCGAACTCGATGACGGAGAGGTGTCGGGCATCGAAGCCCCGGGCCCAGACCTCGCCGATACCGGTGGTCTCGCCCAGGCCGGTCCGCAGCCGGTCAAAGGCGGCCTTCGAGACCTGCTGGATCTCGGCGCGCACCAGCGTGCCGAGATCCAGTTCCACCAGCCAGCGCGTCACGACGGCACGCAGCAGGTCGTCGGAGGGGGTTGGCGCGCCGTCGCTTCCCGGCAAGCAGAGCATCGCCTTCAAGGTGTCCTGCAGGGCGGCGGCGGGCGTGGGTGCCGAGCTGGTCAGGGTGGTTGATGGCAGGGTGCGCTGGGCAACCACCTTGCCGGTGTCGGCCCAACGGGCGCTGAGGTTCACGGACATGGCGACCGAGCGCAGCATGACGCCGTAGATCGCGTGCGGTTTGCCGACGTCGGCGCTGACCTCGGCGCGCAGGATGAAGTCCGCCTCGGTGGTCACGCCGGCCTGGCGCAGGGCGGCGTCCTGGGCGTCGCCGAGAAGTGCGGCGCGGGTGCCACGCCGGGCGGCGTTGGTGGCGCTGCGGCCGACGTCGGTCACCTGCATGCCGAGGTCCACCGCCGCCTGAGTCAGTACCGCGGCCGCGGCGGGCTGGTCGACCGGCATGCCGTCAAGTCGCTCGTCGGCCTCGATCAGCACCCGCGGGGAGCCCTTCAGCCGGATCAGCATCTGCATTCCCAGGCGGTCGGCCACCGCCGGAGCGGCCTTGACCACATCGGCCTCCACCTCGACGGCGTACCGGCCCGCTGCATCCAGGCCCTGCTTGAGCACACGGTAACTGCGCACATGCCCGAACGAGCAGGCCAGGATGCGGTCGAACTCCAGGGCGCTGTCGCGGCTCTTGGTGGAGCTGGCCAGATCGACCCCGCCGCCCTGGTTCACGGCCTCGCGCAGGGCCTCGGCCAGGGCCTGTTCGCGGGCCGTCGGGCCAGCGGCCGCCTTGCCGGTGGCGGTCACCAGCGCGCCGTGGGTGACGGCGGCAAGCGCCAGCAGGAGTGCTACGAGGGTTTTCAGGCTTGTTTGCATGAGTGTTCTCCCCACATCGTATCCGCACATCCGTCGCCTCTCCAGGCCGTAGCCGCCAGCCCTCGCCTCTCCCCTGGAGGTCGAACCTCCACGGGTGCCCACGCGCTGGTGAGGCGGTCCCCTGCCTTTCCGGCCTCTGGCCGGCGGCTCAGCGGGGCATCCGCCCCTGTGGAGCTTCGCCCTCCAGGCATCCTGGTCAGGGCCTCAGCACCGGGCCGGCATCCGTGCGCCGGGTCTCGACGGTTTTCAGGCGCAGGACGTCGCCGGTTTCGGCGGCTTCGATGGCCTGGTCGACCGTGCCCACGGTCGCGAGGGCGCTCGACTCGGTGCCTCTACCGGTGACGGTAAAGACCTCATCCTCGACCTTGGTCTCGGTCTTCTGGGTGATTTCGGTGGTCGTCCTGAACAGCGACTTGCGCCGTTCGATCAGGGTTTCGACAGTCTCGATGATGGTGCGGAGGGTGAGCTGCATATCGACCTCGCAGGTGCCGTCGGCGCGGTCGCGTATGGCGATCGGTTCCAGGCCGCGCATCCAGGTATCGACACAGGCACGGATCTGATCATTCTGCAGGCAGAACTCGCGCACGGTGGTCTCCCCGCGTATATGCACGCCCATGATCCGTTCGCCCATCAGGCGCTGAGCATCGACCTGGGCGGCGCGCCGGGCGCAGACCATCTTCTGGGCCTTGCTGCCGGCCACGACGCCATAGCCGCGCGCTTCGATCACGGTGTCCTGGTTCAGCAGTTCGCGGCGGTAGGAGAACTGGTCCTTGGTCAGGGTGCTCTCGATGGTCTCGATCACGCGGCGCAGGGTGACGGCCAGGCAGACCTCGACGACGCCGTCCTCGGTGTATTCGGCCTCGGCGGTCCGCTTGGCGCCCTTGACCAGGGCGCGGACCTTGCTGCGCAGTTCGTCGGAACTGCAGGCAGCGTCCCAGACCAGCGTGCCGCCCTCGAGGCGGAAGCCGTAGATGCGTTCGGCCAGAGCCCGGTAGGCGTCCACCTGGGCCGCGCGCTCAGCCTTCAGTTGCTCCTGCTGCGAGATCCCGCTCCAGATCGCCGGGAGGACGGGCGCGGCGACCTTCACCGGTTTGGCTGGCGCGGCGCTGCAGTACAGGCCTGAGAGGGCCACCGCGGCGGCGAACACCATCGATCGTGTCATCCTTGCTTTGCTGCTCATCGGTCCGGTCTCCTCTTTCTTGTCTTTGTGGCGCTGGGTGCCGTTCTGTCGTCACTCGCGGTGCCCGTGGCGACCGCTGTGGTCACTCTATATATCGTACGGTTCCACCCGATCTCACGCCGAGCGGCGCGATTTTCTGACGAAACCGTCATTTCGGCTGTGGTGTGCCTGGCCTCAGGCGCTGGCCGCGAGCCGCGGCCGCTCCATTCCCCTGGAGAGGCGCCTGGCCTCAGGCGCTGGCCGCGAGCCGCGGCCGCTCCACTCCCCTGGAGAGGCGCCTGGCCTCAGGCGCTGGCCGCGAGCCGCGGCCGCTCCA
>CAILKC010000327.1 GCA_903834675.1 uncultured Victivallales bacterium
CAGCGGCGGCGGCGCGCCGGGCGCGGCGGCCGACGGCTGCGGGACGGTCGTGGGCGCCGGTCGCGCCGCCGCGACCGCGCTGGGAACCGGCGCGCTCACGGGGCTGAGCGCCTCGGGGCCCGTCGGCGCCTCCCGGAACAGCGCGTTGGCGAGTTGCGCGATCACCGCGGAGTCGAAGGGGGCCAGCCCCGCCAGAGGGTCGACGCTGGCCAGCCCCGGAGCAGCGGTTGGGGCTTGGTTGGGGGTGATCATTTCGGCCACGCATACTCATGGTAGAGGTCGACATCGACGTTTTCCAGGACCCCGAGCGCATCCTCGGTCAACACCGCCGCCGAGCAGTAGAGCGAGACCAGGTAGGAAGCGATGGTGGTGGCGTCGATGCCCATGAAGCGCACCGACAGACCCGGTGCCTGCTCGCCGGGCAGACCGGACTGGAACAGGCCGACGACACCCTGCTTCGCTTCGCCCGTGCGCAGCAGCAGGATGCTACTCTTCTCGCTGCCCTTCTTGCCCGTGAGCGGAATCTTGTCGCTCGGCACCAGCGGAATGCCGCGCCAGGTCAGGAACGGGTTGCCGAAGAGGGTCACCGTCGGCGGCGGCACCCCGCGACGGGTGCATTCGCGCCCGAACGCCGCAATGGCGCGCGGGTGTGCCAGGAAGAACGCGGGCTCCTTCCAGACTTTGGCCAGCAGTTCGTCGAGGTCGTCAGGCGTCGGGGCGCCTTTGCGGGTCGGGATACGCATCGAGGGCGCCGCGTTCTTGAGCAGGCCGTAGTCGGCGTTATTGATCAGCTCGAACTCCTGCCGTTCCTTGAGGTTCTCGACGGTCAGGCGCAGCTGCTCCTTGATCTGGTCGTGCGGGCTGTTGTAGAGGTCAGAGACGCGGGTGTGGACGCCGAGCACGGCTTTGATCGAGCTTAGCACGTACTCGCGTGGCCGCTCCACGTAGTCAACGTAGGCTGTGGGCAGCGGCTGGTCGGTCTTGGCCGCGCAGAGCACCACCTGGGCCGCCTCGCCCTCCTTGGCGCGGTTCACCCGGTAGACGCCAGCTTCGACCGGGACCCAGGACAGCAGCCGCGGCAACCAGCGCGGCGTGATGATCTGGCTCTGGACTACCGTCTTCTGCGTGTTGGCTAGCTGCCGTGCGGCGGCATCGCCCAGGACCTTCCGATTCAGGGTCTCGTCGGACATCGTCTGTTTCTCCTGCTTCCTGGTGGTGGGCCTGCGCTGCGCCCGTGGGGCTCTACTCGCCATGGCCGTCCCCTACCATAGTATTCCCATGGTTACACTTACTCGGGAATGCCAATTCTGCAACTCTATAGGATTTGGAATGTTACGAACACGTCCCCGGGTGAGTCTGGAACGCACGCAGAAGGGGGCGCGGCCGCGAGGGCTAGTAGCGCGGCAAGGACGGGTCGATGCGCTCGGCCCAGGCGTCGACGCCGCCATTGAGGATCAGCAGGCGTCCGAAGCCCGCCTTACGCAGCAGTTGGTAGGCCTGCAGACTGCGCGCGCCGCGGTGGCAGTGGAGGGTGTAGGTCGTGGCGGAGTCCAGCTCGTGCAGGCGCGCGGTCAACTCGCTCAGGGGAAAGGGAATCGAGCCGGGAATCTGCACGATCTGGAATTCGTGTGGCTCACGGACATCGAGGAGGCGGAAGCTCTCGCCGGCCTGCCGCCGTTGGTGGAAGTCTTCGACGCTGAGGCTGGCGATGCCGCGGCCGTCGACCTCGGGTTCACTGCCGCGCAACTGGCAGAAGGCGTCGTAGTCGATGGGGGCGGTGACCGTGGGCGCCGTGCCGCAGACCGCGCACTTCGCGTTCTTGCGTACGGCGAGTTCGCGGAAGGTGAAGGCCATGGCGTCGAACATCACGAAGCGGCCGATGAGCGAGTCGCCGACCCCGAGGATGAGCTTCAAGACTTCCAGCGCCTGCAACGAGCCGACGATCCCCGGCAGCACGCCGAGCACGCCGCCCTCAGCGCAGGAGGGGACGAGGCCGGGCGGTGGGGGCTCGGGGAACATGCAGCGGTAGCACGGTCCACGCTTGGCATCGAAGACGCTGACCTGCCCGTCGAAGCGGAAGATGCTGGCGTAGACGTTGGGCTTGCCCGAGAGTACGCAGGCATCGTTGACCAGATAGCGGGTGGGGAAGTTGTCGGTGCCGTCGGCGATGATGTCGTACTCCTGGAACAGGTCCATGACGTTCCAACTCGATAGATGCAGCGAGTGAGGCACGATCTCGATCTCGGGATTGAGCTGGGTCAGGCGCTCGCGGGCGGCCTCGATCTTGGGGCGGCCGACGTCGGCGGTGCTATAGAGGATCTGGCGCTGGATGTTGGTCAGGTCGACGGTGTCGAAGTCGACCACGCCGATGCGGCCGACGCCTGCGGCGGCGAGGTAGAGCGTCAAGGGAGAGCCCAGCCCCCCGGCGCCGATGCAGAGCACCTTGGCGCTCTTCAGGCGCTTCTGGCCAGCCAGGGTTACCTCCGGCATGATCAGATGCCGGCTATAGCGCAAGATCTCGTCGCGCGAGAGCTTTACCTCCGGGGCGCCGCCGGCGATGGCGGGGACGATGGTGAGCACGTCGCCGTCTTTGAGGGCCACGGCGGCGAGGGTTGGGGCGAGGTCGCGGACGTTCTGGTCGCCCAGGTAGAGGTTGACGAAGCTACGCAGTTTGCCCGAGTCGTCAAAAAGCTGTTTACGCAGGTCGGGGCTCTTCTCGGCGAGGGCGAGCATGGCGCCCTCGGCGGTCAGCGCCTCCACCGCGAGGCTCTTGGCGCCGCCGACGTAGCGCCGCAGCGGCGTGGGAATGAGGATCGAGACAGCCATCGGATGATCTCCTTGGAGGGTTACGGTGGCGCCGTGGGGTGGTCCTGGATCTCAACCTCGACGAAGGCTCCGCCCGGCTCGGCGAGCGCGAAGGCGCTGAGGTCGGTCGCGCGGCCCTGCTGGACCGCGCAGATCAGGTACAGGTAGCCGCACCAGGCGTGCGTGCGGTCATACTCCGAAGGCTGCGCCGGGTGGTCGGGGTGGCTGTGATAGTAGCCGATGACATCCTGACCGCTGGCGCGGGCGTACTGTTCCATCTGCAACTGGAACGCGGGGGGCACGAGGTAGCGCCGCGCCTGGTCTCCGGAGTGCTCGTTCGGGGCGGCCTTGATCTCGGTCACCCGCCAGGGCGCGGTGGTGCCGTCGCCCTCACCCACGAGGGCGCCGCAGGACTCGCTCGGGTACTGCGCTTCGGCGTGCTGCCGCAGGGCGCGTTCGAGGGGCTCCGGAAGCCTGCTCAGGGCGGGCCGACTCATGGATTCTCCTCGTCCCAGGATGGCTGCCCGAGCGACTTCATGACGTTGTCCGGCAGGATCGCCACGATGAGGCCGCGCTCGAGGCCCTCGGCGACCTGCAGCGCCGCAGCGATGGCGGCCCCGCCGCTGGTTCCGGCCGGGAGCCCTTCCTCGCGCGCCAGGCGCCGCGCCATCGCCTGCGCCGCTTCGGTGGCAACGTCGACCTGGCGGTGCATGAGACTGGCGTCGAAGATGGGCGGCACCTCGGTCGAGGCGAAGTGTTTGGTCCCCTCTATCCCGTGGTAGGCAGCGTCGGGCTGTACCGCGATCCGCTGCACGGCCGGGTTCAGTTCCTTGAGGCGGCGGCTGACCCCGGTGAAGGTGCCGCTCGTGCCCATGATGGCCACGAAGTGGGTGATCTGGCCCTGGGTCTGCTCCCAGATCTCCGGGGCCGTGCTCTCGTAGTGGGCGCGCCAGTTCATGGGGTTGCTGTACTGATCCAGATAGACGTAGCGGTCGGGGTGCGCCGCCGCCATCTGGCAGGCTACCGCCCGAGCGCCGTCGGCGCCCTCCTGCGCATCGGTCAGCACCAACTCGGCACCGAGCAGGCGCAGCAGCCGCTGGCGCGCCGCGCTGGTATTCGCCGGCAGGCAGAGCGTCACCCGATGGCCGCGGGCGGCGCCGATCTGCGCCAGGGCGATGCCGGTATTGCCGCTGGTCGAGTCCAGCAGGGTCCGGGTCCCGCCGCCGAGCAGGCCCCGCGCTTCGGCATCGCGGATCATCCACAGCGCCGGCCGATCCTTCACCGAGCCGGCGGGGTTCATCCACTCGACCTTGGCGTAGATCTCCGCGCCGGAACCGGGGGCTCGGATACGCCGGAGCCGTACCAGCGGCGTCTGGCCGACAGGCGCCAGGCCAGTCGGCTCGGACGACACCCCAGGCAGTCTCCCGTCGGTCGCCTTCAAGATGGATTGAGAGGGTATTTGCAGTGACACGTGAGGACACTCCCTGATGGTCTCGTCCCCTGAGTCGGACTCTCACGCCGCGGGCGCCTACTGTACGCGGCCAGACCCTTGCGGGCAACCGGAGCAGCGCAGCGGTCCGATCCTCGATGGGGCTGGATGACTCTCCTCAAATGCAGAAATCGGACTCCACAAGCTGGTCCATCAGCCGGGCCGGTTCGAGACACTTGGGTTTGCCGACGACGCGGGCCGGCACCCCGGCGACGGTGGAATGGGGCGGCACCTCGCCCAGGACGACGCTACCGGCCGCGATCTTCGAGCCATCGCCGATACGGATATTCCCAAGGATAATTGCACCCGCCCCGATCAAGACGCCGTGGCCGACCTTGGGATGGCGGTCGCCGGACTCCTTGCCGGTGCCGCCGAGGGTCACGCCGTGCAGCATGGAAACATCGTCGCCGACCACCGCCGTCTCGCCAATGACCACGCCGGATCCATGATCCATCAGGACGCCTTTGCCGATCCGGGCCGCAGGGTGAATATCCACATCGAAGGCCTCGGAAATCCGGTTCTGCAAGCACAACGCCAGTGACTGTCGCTCCTGCTGCCAGAGCCAGTGGGCGATGCGGTAGGATTGCAGAGCGTGGAACCCCTTGAAGTGCAGGAACGGCTGCACCACGCTGCGCGCTGCCGGGTCGCGCTCCATGACCGCGCCGAGATCACCGCGGACCGCCGCCCCGATCTCGGGCGCGCTCGCCAACGCTTCGCTGAAGACGTCGCGCAGGGCAACGGCCGGCAGGTAAGACGAGGCCAACTTGCCGGCTAGGAAGAGGGAAATGGCCGATTCCAGCGACCGGTGTCGCAGAATCGTGTCGTGCAGGTACCCCGCCAGCATCGGCTCCGCCTGAGCCGCGACGGCAGCCTCGCGGCGAAGCCGCTCCCACATGGCGTCCTCTGTGGCTTCTGTGGCTGACATGAGCTTGATCCCTACCTGACATAACTATTTCGAGTGAGATAGTAGTTACGGTAGCGCTTCCCTGTCCCTCTGCAAGTCCAGGTGAAGGCGAAAAGAACCGCCTACCCCGGCCGGAACGGGTGCGCCCTGGACGGGTTGGCGACACGCCCTGCTGGCCTCCGGTGCGGCGCATCACCTGCGCTATTTTCCCTGATGCTGCGGCTTGACAAGCTGCAAGTTCTACCCATGTTATAATGTTGATAGACAACCTAGACAACCTAGACAACCTAGACAACCTAGACAACCTAGACAACCTAGACAACCTAGACAACGGACGAATCGAGTTAGGTAGCAGTTAGGGACGTCATGTTCGAGAGCAGACAGATCAGAGGCAGCAGATCGGCGTGTCGCCGATGTCTTGTCCGTGCCCCGGCTGCGGAAGGGAGCGTAGGGTGGATGGGTTGACGGTCTGCTGATTCAGTCATAGCATCATCCACAACGCCCGCATCCGGGATCTCCGCTGCGGGCGTTTTTGCGTTTGCGGGACGTGGTTCCAGTACTTAGGGCGAGGTCTGTATGCGGCGTCAGCGGTTCATCGTACAAAACGAGTTCGGCATGCATCTGCGGGTTGCGCAGCGGGTTGTGGAGACGTCCCGGAGACAGTCTTCACAGGTCACGCTCTGCCGGGGATGCACCAAGGCCAATGGGTGCTCCATCTTCGAGCTCCTTCTCCTGCAGGCAACGCAGGGGTCGGAGGTGGAGTTGGTCGTCTGCGGTGGGGATGAGGAGAGAGCGCTGCGCGAACTGGGGGAGGTGTTCTCAGGGGGCGCGGGGATATAGGATGAGTCAGGTAGAGTCAACGCACGGTCACGTACAGGGCTTCTCCGCACAGGGTGGAGCGAGCCGGACAACAGGAGATGGTAAGATGAGCAGCAGATCAGAAAAGGCGCCGAAACCCGCCCAGCCAACCCACCGCAGCGACCGTCGTCGCCGCGCGCCTGCCCTCGGCGCAGTGGCCCGGACGGCACCTCCCGACCAGGAAACACCCGCCGACACGGCCGGACCCGGCACCGCCAGGACCGGCAGCCGTAACGACACCGGCCTCATCGAGGTCACCTTCGCCTATGCGGCTGGCAGCCCGGTGGAGGGCGTCCAGGTCGCGGGCGACTTCAATGGCTGGGACGCCAGCGCGCAGCCCCTGAAGTCGGTGGGGGGCGGCGTGTTCGAGGCGAAGGTGCGGCTCCCGCCCGGCGAGCACCAGTACAAGTTCGTCGTCGCTGGCAACTGGGTGGAAGATCCTGCGGCGGAACAACAGACGCCGAATGGGTTCGGAACCCGCAACAGCGTGGTTCAAGTCCGGCCTACGCCTGGGTCTGCGCCCTCCCGGTAAACTGGCTGCCCCCGGCCTGCGCCGGGGGCAGTTCCCATACCGCGGGGGCGAACTGGCAGCCGGAACCTCTCTGACATATGAGGCTCTTGCGGAACCGCGCATCTGTCTCTGGAGCCCGCGCTGCCCAGCCCGTTCCGGGCGGGTTCGCGGTATCCCGCTGTGGCCCTGGAGCCCGCGCTGCCAGCGCCCGTTCCGGGCGGGTTCGCGGTATCCCCACCGGCCCTGGAGCCCGCGATGCCAGCGCCCGTTCCGGGCGGGTTCGCGGTATCCCGCTGTGGCCCTGGAGCCCGCGCTGCCCAGCCCGTTCCGGGCGGGTTCGCGGTATCCCGCCGTCTGCAAGAACCCAGATACGGCGGAAGCCCCGGCAGAGCCGGTGCGGACCGCCGACTCCAGGCGAGATGCGGGTGAGCCGAGGGTTCTGCACGAGCCTCACATGCTTGCCGCGGCAGAAGCAGGCACGCGGCGGTACTCCCGGCCCGAGTTTCGCTCAGGCTGCTTGGCGGAGGCGTTGCGCGGGGCGGCGAGGCCGCTTATGGTTAGGGTACTGTCGGGTTTGCTACCCTGATTCGCGGTGGACAGCGTTGCCGGAGGACAGGCACAGATGAAGAAGATCACGGTTGGCGGCCACAAGAAGTGCATTGAGATGGTCAGCGGCAGTTTCCGCCTCGCGGTCACCACGCTGGTGGGTCCACGCATCATCAGTGGCACCATCGATGGAAGCGAGAACATCTTCCGGGTTCTGCCGGCCGTACCTTTCAGCGGTTGTGACACCGGTTTCACTCTGTACGGTGGGCACCGGCTCTGGCACTCGCCCGAAGCGCTGCCGCGCTCGTATGCGCCGGACAATGATCCGGTCGAGGTGGTCGAGGTTGCCGACGGGATCGAGTTCCGCAACCCGCCCGAGGCTCTCAGCGGCTTGCAGAAGACCATCCGCATCGAGCCCCTGGGCGGAAACTGCTTCCGCGTGGCGCACCGGCTGACCAACACGGGAGTGTGGGCGATCGAGGCAGCGCCGTGGGCGCTTTCGGTGATGGCCCAGGGTGGCATGGCGGTCATCCCGCAACAGCGCCGTCCCGAGGATGGCAATCCCTTCGTCCCGGACCGCAGCCTGGTGCTCTGGTCGTATTCCAGCCTGGCTGATCCGCGCCTGGTGCTGGGGGACCGGTACATTCTGTTGCGGCAGGATCCCAAGGCCACGCGGCCCTGCAAGATCGGCTTCAACGGCGAGCTGGGGTGGATTGCCTACGTCAATGCCGGCACGGCCCTGGTCAAGCGCTATGAGCATTTCATCGACGCGGAGTATCCCGATAACGGTTGCAGTGTCGAGAGTTACTCCTGCGCCGACTTCTGCGAGATCGAAACCGTAGCACCGCTCTACAGCCTGGAGCCCGGCGAGGCAGCGGAGCATGTCGAGGTCTGGCAGGGCCTCGCCGGACTGCCCAGGATACGCAGCGAAGCCGACGTCGCCAGGCACCTGGAGCCGCGGGTGGAATGATCCTCATCGCGGATTGTCATGCCAGCCACCGCTGCGGCAACGAGGCGGAGTTTGTCCAGATGCTGGAGCACCTGGCGCGGACGGCGCAGGATGTGGTCTTTCTCGGGGACATCCTCGAATTCTGGATCGCCCTACCCGGTTACGAAGAGGACCTGCACCGGCGTTTTCTGGACTGGTGTCGGCGCGAATCTGGCCGGCGGCAGGTCGGCTTCGTCGAGGGCAACCACGAGTTCTTCGTGGCCCGCCAACATGCGACCGCGTTCTCCTTCTGCGCCCCCGACGAACACCTGGACGGGGCCGGTCGCCTGTTCATCCATGGCGATACGGTCAACCGGGCCGACCGTTCCCACCGGCTGCTTCGTGGGGTGACCAAGAGTCGGGTGATCTGCTGGGCGGAGCAGGTGGTGCCCGGCGCGACCTGGATTGCGAAGTTCATCAAGAACCATTTCGAAGCCCGGCGGCAGGCCATGCCGAAGTATTTCCCCGAGGCCCAGGTCAAAGCCTTTGCGAGCGCCTGCTTCGCCCGCGGCGTCAAGGCGGTCTATATGGGGCACTTTCACGAGGCCCGCGTGACCACGACGCCGGCGGGCTGCCTGTGCCAGGTGCTGCCGCCATGGTGTGGCACGGGCCTGGTGGGGATCCTCTCGGAGAGCGGCGGTCAGGCGGCGGTCAGGCGCTGGCAGGATATCCCCGTTGGGCCCTGAGAGGGTGTGAAGACATGTCCGCCCCGCGGTCCACGAGCCACTTTCCCGGGTTCATCCAGGCACGATTCCGACCCCGACCCCGATTTCTTCACGGTGGCTGATCAGGCTAAGAGGACTGGCTCGTGGCGCGGCTCACACCCATCCCATCCCGCTTCCATTCCTGGATCCAGATCGAACCGGCGTACGCGGCCTTCTTTGCCGCCGCGGGCTGCGAGACGCTGAGCGCCTGCGCCGAGGCGGGGCGTCAATTCGGGCAGGAAGTGGCATGCGGTCACCACGTCAACGTCTGGCGCACCCCCCTGACCGCTGCCGGTCGCACCGAGACGTTCTACATCAAACGCTACCTCTACGAAGACGCGCCGGGACGCTACTGGGGCCGCTCCAGTCGCGCCTGGAACGAGGTCCGTAACTATCGAATCTTCAGGGACCTCGGCATCCCCGGTCCCGAGGCGGTCATGGGCGGCGAAACGCGTTCCTGGCGCGGCCTCCATCAGGCCTTGGTCGTCACCCGCGAGATTCCCCGCTGCCGCAACCTGGCCGATCTGGTTGCCGATCCCGGGTTCGCCGCCGAGCGCGAGCGGCGCCGCCCTCTCCTCGCCGAACTCGGACTCTTTGCCGCCAGGGCGCACCGGCGCGCCTTCTTCCACCGCGACCTCAAGCTCCGCAATATCCTGGTGCAGGACTTTCCCGCGCCCGATGGCAAGGTCTACTGGATCGACTGTCCCAAGGGCGGTTTCAGCCGCTTCCGCCGGACGCACCTGGCCGCCGCCGACCTTGCCGGCATGGAACCGCTCAAAGCCGCCCTGGGCCGGGGCGAGTGGGCGGAACTCCTGGCGGCCTACGCCAGGGCACTCCTGTGAACCCCGCGGGAAAACCGCGCCTGTACTTGCCAGGCGCCGGGACGACACCGGCAAGAGCCTCACGGGCTGGCTCGTTTCTCCAGAGACGGCGCTTGACCTCGGCAGGAACGACGCCATAGTGGGGCGCACGGTTTCGTTACGTGGTGTCGTGTTACGGACGGTCTCAGTCCAATAACGGGCAACGGAAAGGGTCTGAAAGATGCGTCTCAAACGGGGTACGGGATTCACGCTCATCGAACTGTTGGTGGTGATTGCCATCATCGCCATCCTGGCGGCGATGTTGCTGCCGGCGCTGGCGAAGGCGCGCGAGAAAGCGCGGCAGTCCAGCTGCATCAGCAATCTCAAGCAGATCGGGGTAGCGACGGCGATGTATACGGACGACAACAAAGAGTACTACCCCCGGAGTTCGGGGTACGTGTATGCGTCAACGATCGTCTCCGGCGCCAATCCCGAGTGGTATACGTTGGTGCGCTCGTACGTCGGGGACCCGAAGGTCTACAACTGCCCGTCGGTGAACTACACCACCATCACTGCCGGCGGCCAGAGCGATGCCGGATTGGGCTACGGGGTCGCCTACACCCGCACCTTGAATATTGGCTTCGCCCCGGGCGGGTACTTCTCGGGCGACACCAAGCAGCCCTCGGCCACCATCTTTCTGGCCGACGGGCAGGCAAACTACATGCGCTGGATGTGCCCGGGCTTTGCAAGTAGCACCTGTACCACGTACACCTCGAACGTGAGTTGGGACACCACTCGGCACAACAACGGGGCCGACTTCCTCTTCCTCGATGCTCACGTCGCGAATGCCGTGGTGGGTACCATCCTCTCCGCCAGCCCCTTCGCGAAGCGCGATATGCACATGGACCCCGCCGGCTTCCATCCCTAGTCGCGGACCGCGCGCCACGCGGCGGATCCCGGCGGTTTTTCAGAAGCCCCCTGCGTTGCCTCGCAGGGGGCTTCGCATTTTGCGGCTTTTCGGTGGATTCCGCTGAAAAAGCCGGTCAGAGAGGCATTTCTGCGGACTGCGCAAGCTCCAGGGTGTAACTACTCAGGTTGCACCTGAGGAGTCACGTTTCAAGAAAGAGACCCTCGCTAGATCTGGCAGGCGTCCGCCCTGCCCCCGCTTGCCTCCCTGGAGCCCGCGATGCCCAGCCCCTTGCGGGCGGGTTCGCGGTATCCCAGATACGGCGGAAGCCCCGGCAGGGCCGGTGCGGACCGCCGGCTCCAGTGCGCCTACTACCAGGAAAAAGAAACCGCCCTGCCGGCGCGGGGTAATGCCTTCGTCGAGGCTGCTGGACTCGTTTGGCCGGGGTCGGGACGGCGCTATTACGCCTTAGGTACACTTGACCTGGGTTGCAGCTTGCTGCATAATGGCCTCGTGTTTCTCGTGATATGGCTACGCCTGGGCAAGCGGATTACGGGTCGTGGGCGAACGACGAAAGGGAACCGAACATGAGATCCAGATGGGGCAAGGGATTCACGCTCATCGAGTTGCTGGTGGTCATCGCCATCATCGCCATTCTGGCGGCCATGTTGCTGCCGGCGCTGGCTCAGGCGCGCGAGAAGGCCAGACAGTCGAGCTGCATCAGCAATCTCAAGCAGATCGGCCTGGCAACCATCATGTATGAGGACGATAACCGGGAGTGCACTCCCCGCACCGCGGGCTACTACGCCGCGGACACTCTGCTCACCACCTATGCCAACCTCGAATGGATCTTCACGCTGCAGAAGTACATCAGTGACAAGAAGGTGATGGTCTGCCCGAGCGACGGTTCAAAGGCGATCTACGGCGGCGGCACAAGTTCCTTGCTCTGGCCTGACGGTTGCAGCTACGGCATGAACGTCTGGTTGGACGGGATCTCTCTGGCACGGATCAAGCTCCCGGCTTCCACCGGTCAGTTCATCGACATCCGCAACAACTACTACTATCGCCGCAATGACACCACGGGCTGGGCGCCGAATCTGGTTCACAACTACGGCTACAATGCGGCCTGTTGCGATGGGCATGTGACCTCCACGAAGAACCCCTATGCCGACACCACGCTGCACTGGGCTGTGGGCTTCCCAACCCCGAATGAAGCCGGTTTCTGAGCCGCGCCCGACGGCAGCCTCATCGAGGCAGGCGCTACTCGGTCGGTCTCGCCGTCAAGGGTTCTCTTGTGGTTCCGCCGAGGCAGGACGTCTGAGCCTCCTTGCAGAGGATCAGACCGGCACGGGCGACTCCCGCCGCGGCCCCACGGAGCGAAGGCCGCCACCACCCCCGCGCAGCAGTTCCAGGGCCGCCGGCAGGAGATCGTCCACGGTGACCTGTTGCAGGCAGCGGTTGTCGCCGCGACAGGGGGCTGTCTTGCGGTTTTCGGCGGTCAGGCAGGGCCCGCAGGCAAGACGACCCCACACCACGCTATTCCTCGTACCGCGGGGCCCGAAGCGGGCCGGGCTCTCCGGCCCGAAGACCGCCAGGGTGGGCGTGCCGAGGGCGACTGCCAGGTGCATGGGACCGGTATCGTTACTGATCAGCAGATCGGCATCGCGCAGGAGCCCGAGCAGTCCGGCCAACGGGAGCCGACCCGCGTGGTTGGTGACCGGGAACCCGGCGGGTAGCGCCGCCGCGAAGCGGGCCGTGTAGGCGACTTCGCGCCGGTCGCCGATCAGATGGAATTCGGCCCCCGCCGCGCGCGCCAGCGCCGGCAGCAGGTCCGCAAACACGGCGACGGGCAGACGCCGTTCCAGGCACATGATTCCGGCGTTGACGTTGACCACGATTTGCAGTCGGCCCGGCGTCCGCGGCCAAGGCGGCGGCAAGGCGCCATCACGAAACGGCAAGGCGGGTCCACTCGGGAGCTGCTCACCGGCCAACGCCGAGAACAGACTGCGGGCAAACTCCGCGAAATGCAGGTCGCAGGGATGCACCACCGCATCGGTCGCGGCCCCGCGGCGCCAGGGAGCGTCCAGCAGGACGTGGCGTTGGGGGTGCAGCGCCTGGCCGAAGAGGGTGGTGAAGGCACTGTGGAATTCTAGGTCGACCACGGCCGCTGGCCTGACGGCCCGCAGACGGCGCCCCTGCCGCAGCACATCCCAGGCGAGTCCGGGGAGGGTTTCCGAGCGCAGGTAGACGGGAGTAACGCGCCAGTCCAGCAGCTCGAGAAACCCTCGATTCGCGGCAACAGTAAGCAGGTACGTTGGCCGCCCGTGGCGTTCGGCAAAGGCGGTCAGTGCCGGGGCCAGCAAGGCCAGGCTGCCCATACCGACCAGTTTGATGGCGACCAGCGGGGACCCAAGGGGCGCCCGCAGAGCGGGCAGGTCCCCCGGCAGGACGGGAGATGGCGTCGGCCTCGGCCGGGCCGATAACTGTCGAACTAGGGGCAAGAGAAGTGCGTCCAGCCGACGCGCCGTCACCGTGTTCACGGGGCCTCCCCGGAGCCGGGCTCTGGGTTGGCAGACGGCGGCCCCGCGGGTTCTGGCGGATGGGTGCTGCGGGTGGCAGCGCGCACGGCTTCGAAGGCCTTCTGGTAAGCGCGAATCTCGGGGTAGAGGCGGGCCAGACGCTCGTACTCCGGCAGCAGGTCGGCGAGGCGCCCCTGGGCGCGGGCGACGTCCAGGATGAGGACGTGCGTATCGGGAAGCTCAGGCTGGAGCCGACGGGCAGCCTCGGCCCAACGCCGGGCTTCGGCCAGGCGCCCTAGCCGCAGCAGGCACCAGGCCCGGTTCAGATGGCCCGTGGCGAACGCCGGAATGCGCCGCGTCACCTGCCGGAACGCCGCCTCGCTCTCGGCAAAGCGTTCCTCCTGCCACAGCCAAGCCCCCAGGAACAGCCACGCCTCCACGTCGTCAGAGTTCGCCTGCACGCGCCGCCGCAAGGAATCGCGCTCCGGCGCGTCGACGAGAGCCGGCCGGGGTAAGCGCGGCCCCAGCGCGGCATCGCGCCAGGTCGCCGCGGCGGCCTCGTCGCCGCGGCCCATGGCAACGATGACCATGCCATAGCGTGCCTGGGTCAGCAGGCCAAAGGTAGGTTGGTCTTTGAGGATCTGTTCGTAGAGGGCGCGGGCCCGGGGCAGGTCTCCGGCATTGACCCAGGCATCCGCGCGATTGAGCGTGGCAATGGCGACCCGGTTGCTGGTGACCAGGTTACGGGTGTGGTAATCCTCCACGTTCACGGCAACGGCAGCCAGGGTCAGGGCGAGCAGGCTGCCCGCCAGCACATGCCACTGGCGTCGGCGCGCCTGATCCGTGAGGCCGGCCAAAGCCAGGCAGGCGAAAGCGAAACAGGCAGGCATCATGGGCAGGCGGTAGCGCGCCACCACCGTGAACAGCATCCCGGTGGCGGAGTAGGTGAGCAGCAGGCCATAGAGCGGCAGGAGCGCGCGCCAGCGGCGGTACGTCAGCCCGAGCCCGGTGAGTGCCAGGGGTCCCACCCAGGCGAAACGCATCAGGGGCCAGCGGCGCAGGGCTTGTTCCTGGGCGAAGGTCGTCTGCACGTCGTGGGCCTCGACCGCGGCCCAGGTATAGCGCAGCTTTCGCAGCAGCAAGCCCGCATATTCGAGCGGGTGCTGCCGCGGAAAGCGGAGCGCTTCGTGGGTCCAGAAGCGGGCGCAATCATGGGGGCCGAGGGCGCGTCCGCTCTCCCGTTCCGCGATCTCTTGCGCGATCCGGTGGGTGGGATCGACTTCCCCGGGCCGATTCAGCAGCAGGGATTCGTGCCGGGGCCAGACGTAGCTCAGACCGCTGTCCAGTTCATTGTTGCCAATGTAGAGCACGATACCACTGTCGGACATGACCAGGACAGGCTGACCGGAGACCGCGGCGTTACGGAGGGTGACCAGCAGCGGTCCGGCCAGTGCCAGCCCGGTGACCAGGCTCAGGAGCCGCAGCCGCTGCTGGCGCGAGCCCGTCACCCCCCACCACACCGCGGCGGCGGCAATGGGCAGAAACAGCAGAATATTCGGCCTGGCCATGCCGGAAAGACCGATAGCAGTCCCGGCACAGACCGCCCACCCGACCGTGGGGCGCTGCTGCAGTCGACCGAGGCCGAGCAAGGCTGCCGTGTTGCAGAGCAGCACCAGCCCTTCAGAGACAAACGAGGCGTCGTTCACGATGAACGGCAGGTAGCACGCGGCGGCCAGCCCACCGAGAAGTCCGGCACGGGGTCCGCCCCAGCACTCCACCACCATGGCGACCCCGATGCAGGTGAGCGTGCCCAAAGCCATCTGAACCAGGATGGCGGCGCCGACAAAGCCGGGGAAAACCTGATGAATGGCCATCCAAAAGTAGAGGTACAGCGGACTGGCCGAAAAGGCGGTCAAGGCCTGGCCCCGGCCATGCAGCATGTCAAGGGCCAGGCTGGGGTACTTACTGAAAGCCAACTCGGGCCGGGCCACCACGGGTAAGGCGAGCAATCGTAGCAGCAGAGCCACCAGGCCCACGCCGACCAGGCGCAACCACAGCCCGCGCTTCGCTGGCACGATGATATGGATAGCCAACTCCCTCTCGACCTGGGCCCGAAGGCGGCCCGCCTGGAGCGCTGAAGATGCGTTCCTAGACGCCCAAGGCAACGTCATGGGGACAGGACGGCTCTGGTCGTCACCGAGTGGCGGCCAAAATACCCTTCGGCGAGAACCCGTACAAGTCTGTTGCCAGCGCCGCGCCGCCCAGGTACATTCAAGACAGGTAACCCTAAGGAGGTCACGCCCATGAGGTTTTCGGCAGCCGAACGCTACTTGCATCTGCCCGTGAAGAACGGCGCGGCCAAGGTCGTCTTCCAACTGCGCGACGGCAGCCGTCTGCTCCGCGAGTTCGAGCTGGAACTCAGTACCGAGGCGCCGCCGGATTGGTGGGCGTGCTGCGATCTTGACGCCTGGCAGGGCCAGGACCTGGAGCTCCAAGTCAGCAGCCCCAGCACGGTTGCGGGCCTGGAGGAGCGCCTCGCCGAATGGCTCCGCCTCAGCCCCGAGCCGCCGGGGCAGGAAGGGCTCTACCACGAAGCCGGCCGACCCCAGCTCCACTTCACCCCGCAACGGGGCTGGAACAACGACCCCAATGGGCTGGTGTACCTGCACGGCGAGTGGCACCTGTTCTTCCAGCATAATCCCTTCGGCATCGCCTGGGGGAACATGCACTGGGGTCACGCCGTCAGCCGCGACCTGGTGCATTGGACCGAGCTGCCGACCGCCCTCCACCAGCATTCGCTCAAGGACATGGCCTTCTCCGGCGGCGGCTTCGTCGACCACGGCAACTCGGCCGGCTTCGGCACCGGCCGCGAGGATGTGCTCATGGTCGCCTTCACCAGCACCGGCCGCGGCGAGTGCCTGGCCTACAGCCCCGACGGCGGCCAGACGCTGCTCGAATACGGCGGCAACCCCGTCCTCCGGCATCGCGGTCGTGATCCGCGCGTCATCTGGTACGCACCCGGACAGAAGTGGATCATGGTGGTGTATGACGAACCGGAGAACGCCTGGCGCTACGCCTTCTACGAATCGCCGGACCTGCGCACCTGGCGCTTCATGACCGCCGTCGAGGGCTTCTACGAGTGCCCGGACCTCTTCGAACTGCCGCTGGATGGCGACCCGGCTAAGCGCCAGTGGATCCTCCACGGCGCCGAGCGGCGCGAAGAGAGCGGTCGACGGCAGGTGGCCCGTTCGAGTTACCGGGTGGGGTCTTTCGACGGCCGGGCTTTCGCGCCGGAGACGCCCACGCTCAACGGCCATCTCGGCCCAAACTTCTACGCTGCCCAAAGCTTCGTCAACGCCCCGGATGGCCGGGTGATCATGCTCGGCTGGCTGCAAGGGGCCAACTACCCTGGCATGCCGTTCTCGCAAGGACTGACGCTGCCGCTGGAGGTGTCGCTGCGCACAACCCCTCAAGGACCGCGTCTCGCCTTCTTCCCGGTGCCTGAACTGGCAGCGCTGCGGCGCCAAACCACCGCTCTCGAAGCCCCCTCTCTGGCCGCCGCCAACGCGGCCCTCCAGGGGACCGCGGCGGAGCTGCTCGACCTGGAGCTTGAACTGGCCCTGACCCGCGAGAGCGTCGTGGTCTGCGAAGTCCGCGGCATGGTGTTCACCTACGATGCGGCCGTCGAGACCCTGACCGCGCCCGGTGTGAGCGCGCCACTGGCCTTGCGCGACGGCCGTCTGAGCCTCCGTTTCCTGGTCGACCGCGGGGTCGTCGAAGCCTTCGCTGAGGCTGGTCTGGTCGCCCTGAGCTACGGCGGCGCCGCGGTCACGTCGGCTGCACCCGTGCGCCTGGAGCTCCGCGGTCCCGGCCGCGTCCGTCACCTGGCCCTGTCCGAGCTGGCCTCGATCTGGCCGTAAATATCGACCTGTGCAATAAGGATGGGCCGTGGTATTCAGCCCCAAGGGGGCGTTTCGGGCGCCCAGGGCAACGCCCTGGGTACCCGTCCACAGCGAAGATTGAGCCCTGAAGGGGCGGACCATGCGACCTCGGTGCGAAGGTAG
>CAILKC010000328.1 GCA_903834675.1 uncultured Victivallales bacterium
CTACCTTCGCACCGAGGTCGCATGGTCCGCCCCTTCAGGGCTCAATCTTCGCTGTGGACGGGTACCCAGGGCGTTGCCCTGGGCGCCCGAAACGCCCCCTTGGGGCTGAATACCACGGCCCATCCTTATTGCACAGGTCGACAAAAACCCCTACGGAACTGACCTGCGCCCGAGCTGACGCTCGATCAGGGTGTAGGGCCCTTCGGGCACCACGGCGATTCGAGCGCCGGGGCGGGCGGCCACGAACTCGTCGACGAAGCGCTGCGCCCGGGCGCTGGCGTCGCCGCTTCCCGGCACCGGCGTCAGCGCGAGGTGGGCGAGGTCAGCGGCCGCGACGCCGTCAGTGGCCAGCAGGAGCCGTTCCGGTCCGATGCGGTCCAGCACGCGGCACTGCATCTGCAATTGCCACTGGTCCAGGCGGGTGTCGTTGGGCCGCGCCGCTGCGTCGCGCAGGAACCGTTGCCAGTCCCGGCCGTACTCGGAGAGCAGTTCAGCATAGGCGCGCGAACCCAGGCCTTCGGTGCAGGCGCTGAGCAGCAGCAGCGTGCTGGCAGGCCCGAGGGCCGGCAGGGCGCCGCACATGCCCTTGACGGTCTGGTAGTAGGTCTGGTCAAGCGGGTAGCCGCCGCCGTTGCTGATCACCAGGTCGTAGGGGCTGGCGACGCGGGAGCGGGTCCACTCGGCGACCTGTCGGCAGCCGGTTTCGTGGGCCTGGACGAGATCGCCGCAGAAGATGCCGGCGAGGCGCCGGTCGCGGGTGACCGCGACGTTGAAGAGGAAGTCGACGCCGACCAGGCGGGCGACCTCCAGGGCGATGCGGTGGCAGGGATTGCCCTCAAGGCGGCCATTGTCGGCACGCGGGTCATGCAGGGTCTCAAAGCCGTGGAAACGTTGCACCGTCGCCAAGTCGACCAGCGCCGGGCAGACGCCTTTGCGGCCGCCGGAGAAGCCGGCCATGAAATGCGGCTCGATGTAGCCGGTGACGATACGGAAATCGGCTTCGGCGAAACGACGGCAGAGGCGCACCAGCGGGGTTGTGCTGAGGGTCGTGAGGGTCTCGGCGGCGTCGGCGCGATGGTCCAGCACTTCGCAGCGCTCGAGGACGTCGGGGCCGACGATGCGCTCGCGCTCCTCCGCCGTGCTCGGACGATGCATTCCGGTACCGATGACCACGACTACGGCCGACAAAGGAATGCCGGCTGCCTGAACGGTATCCAGCAGCACCGGCAGAAACTCGCGGTTGGGTACGGGCCGCGTGATGTCAGATACCGTGATGGCCAGCGAGCGCGGCGCGCGGTGGCGCAGCAGTTCGGCCAGGGATGGCGTGCCGATGGGCGCCTGCAGGGCGCGCCGGACCGCCTCCTGCGGCTCCGGCAGTGGCGGCACGTGCTGCCCCTGCAAGACGGTTGCGGCCGCCGGCAGCCGGAGGACCGCGCCGCTGCGGCCATAGAGCAGAGAAACAGTCTGGCAAGCGGGGCTGATCTCAGATGTCATGGATGAAGAGTCCGTCGCGAAGTTTGGGTTCGAACCAGGTCGACTTAGGTGGCATAATCTGGTCCGCGTCGCTGATGGCCATGAGCTGGTCCAGCGAGGTCGGGAACAGGCTGAAGGCAAGCGCGGCCGTACCGGCGTTGACGCGTTTCTCCAGTTCGCCGGTGCCGCGGATTCCACCGACGAAGTCGAGGCGCTTGCTGGTGCGTGGATCCTCGATTCCGAGGAGAGGTCCGAGGACGTAGTTCTGCAACAGGCTGACGTCGAGCTGGTCCACCGGCGACAGGGCGCGGCGCTCGCCGCTGAAGCTCAGGCTCCACCAGCGGCCCTCGATGTAGAGGTGAATGGTGCCGCCTTGGGTCGGCACGGGACTCGGCGCCGGCTCCAGGCGGAAAGGCGTCGGGGCCAGGGCCTCGAGAAAGGAGGCCGGAGAGCGCCCCTGAAGGTCGAGCACCAGGCGGTTGTACGGCAGGATGCGCAACTGACTGGCCGGAAAGATGACGCCGAGGAAGGCGTTGTACTCCTCCCGTCCGGAATGGGCCGCATTGCGCTTGCACAAGGCGGTCCGCGTGCGACTGGCGCTGGCAGCGCGGTGGTGCCCATCGGCGATGTACAGGCGCGGCACCTCGGCAAAAGCGCGCCGCAGCAGATCGGTGTCCCGGTCAGCCACGCGCCAGCCGGTATGCTGGATGCCATCCAGCGCCACAAAATCAAAAGCGGGTTCGTCGCCCATGGTGCGGGCCACGATGACATCCACCGCGGCCGAATCACGATAGGTCAGGAATACAGGTCCGGTCTGGGAACGCAAGGTCATGAGGTGACGAGTACGATCATCTTCTTTGTCCTTCCGGGTCTTCTCATGCTTGCGGATGACGCCGGCATCGTAATCATCGACGGCAGCCGCCGCGACCACGCCCGTCTGTCGGCGGGTGTTCATGAGCAACGAGTAGACATAGTAGCGGGGACGCGGCTCGGAGAGCAGAGGAACCTCGCGGCAGAGGCGGCGGTAGTTGGACAAAGCGCGCTCGTAGACCTCCTCGGAGTAGGGGTCCGTGCCCACGGCGAGGTCGATCTCGGCCCGGGCCACGCGCAGGAAACTGAGCGGATTGCCCTCGGCCAGGCGGCGGGCTTCCTCCGTGCTCAGGACATCGTAAGGCGGCTCGGCCACCTTCTGGGCTCGGTCGCGGGGCGGCATGACAGCGGCAAAGGGACGGATGTCAGCCATCAGTTTCTCCTTGACGGCCAGATCCAAGCCCCGCTCGGGCGGGGTGGCGGATCGCGGCGCGCAGTACGAGACGGGTGCGAAAACAGGGTAACCTAAACGCAGGCATGGCCGAAAGCCATCCCGCTCGATCATCACGAGGATCAACTCCGCTCAGAAAATCACGGGTTGAACGATCATAAGAAACATCTATCTTACCCAAAGAGCGTTACGGATCATTTTTGGGTCCATTACGAGGCGTACTTCAACCGCAACTTCGAAAGGTAAAGGGGAAAGACTATGCCGCGCCGGCCTCTGTCAGATGAGCAGAAAGAAAAGATGCAGGAAGCCCGCAAGAGCACCAGTCAGGAACGCGAGGCCGCGTTTGCGATCCTCGAGTCCAACAGTCAGTTCACGAATCCCAAGTTCTGGGAGAGAGTCTCGACCGAGTTTCAGGACGAGGTATTGGCGGCGCTTCGCAAGGCGCAGCGGGCCCTGCGGAAGGACGAGATTGCGCGTTTGAAGGCAAAGATCGAGGAGCTTGAATTGGAGGCCTGATTCGTTCAGTGCCGGACGGCGCTCTCAGGCTGGGTCGGCGGTTCCGCCGCGGTCTGGATCCCCATGAGTCGGCGGGGACTGCCGTCCGGCAGGCGTTCGGCGACTTCGCCTTGCTCCTGAATCCACCGGTAGGTCCCGGCGCGGGTTAGCAGGCGATAGCGGACCCGGTACGAGGTACGCTGATCGTCCAGGCATTCCTGTTGGGCCGCCAGTACCCTCGGCAGGTCATCGGGATGTACCATGGACTGCCACCGTTGGCGCGTCGGCTCGATATCTTCGGGCAGGTAGTCCAGCCCCTCGGCATAGCGGGCGTTGAAGGCCATCGTCCCCGCCGCCAGATCCCACTCCAGCACGATCAGTTCGGCGTTGTCGATGATCTGGGCCGTGTACTGGCGTGCCGCCTCGAGATCACGCTGAGCCTGCCGGTGGCGGCGCCGGAGCACCACGAGCAGGCCGATGAGGGCCGCCTGGAGTGCTGCGGCGGCCACGCCGAGAGCGAGGCGGAGGGGTCGCGGTGTCCGGGGCGGGCCGGTGTTTCCGGGGCGGGTTGCGGCAGGGGTTGCGGTGGAGCGCGGCCCGTCGCCCTCGATGTAAGCCGCCGCCTCGAGGTCCGGGGCCGAGCGCACGATACGGATGGGAATCTCCGAGGGGGGCACTCCCTGGAGTATTTTCACCGCCACGGTAGCGGCCACCTTGCCTTGCAGATGGGCTTCCTCAAGCCTGGCCTCCGGGGTGTTGAAGCCGCCGCCCGAACCCGTGATGCCGTAGACCGGCACGGGTGAAACGCGCGCTATCCGCGCTAGCACATCGTCCAATCGTTGGGGGTGGCCATCCCGGTCCTGCGACCAGGCGGTCAGCAACACCAGGCTGTCCAGGGGCAAGACGCGGATCTGTTCGATGAGTTCGGGGGTGGAGTACTGTGCTGCGCTGAGGAAGGCCACCACCAGCCCCGGACGGCGCCGCAGGATGTCCTCGGTCCAGGACTGCACCTGTTCACGGTAGGCCAGGCCCGCCGGAGACAGGTCATGCACGACGACCAACGAGCGCGTGTCCGGATGCCGCTTCAGAGCGGTAGCCATCACCGTGCTGACGTCATGGACGTGCAGGGTTCCGGTGATCGGGCGATGGGTGCCGACGACATCCGGTGGCAGGTCGCTGACGCCGCAGAACACCAACGGGCTACGCGGGAGGATCTGGCTGAGCCTGGCCAGGGCGAACTCGAAGGCGGCGTCATCGGCCGCGATGGTCACGGCGAAACGCTCTCGCGCGTCCTCCTGCGGCAGGCGTTCGGCCAGACGTGCTGCCACGACCTCGGGGGGAAGCTCGGCCTCTGCCAGATATTCCACCGTGAGCGTCGCGCGGGGGAACTTGGCGGTGATCGTCTCGCGGACGCCGGCGGTCAGTTCAACGCTCCAGCGCGTGTCGGAACTGTAGGAGTTGAGGAGCAGGACGCGGGGAGCGAGGGTAGGGGGCGTCTGGGCGTCATGCGCCTTGGCAAGCGCGCCGCTGACGGCCAGGGCAGCGGCCATGAACAGGCGGCGCAGTGAGACGCCGACCTGGTGTCGGACTGTGGCTGACACTCGGTTGCCCCCCTCGTTTTCGGCGCGCGCTACCGTGCTCTCCGGCCGGCACCGCGCGGGTGTTCGGCTGGGCCCGACACCGGCGTCGCGTCGGCGAGCCGACCAGGGGCTACATTAGCGCGACACTTGGCAGAATGCAGGTTCAATGGCATGCCTCTGAGATGAACATCCTCTGTCTCTACAGCGACTGGCGATGGACGGGTCCGGCCGAGCCGGTCGTGCAAATGTGCCTGGGCCTGCAGCAGCGCGGCCATACGGTGTTCTTTGCCTGCCGCAAGACGCCGGCAGCGCTGCGCGAGGTGGAGGAGAACGTTCCCGACAAGGCCAAGGCGGCGGGCTTGCGCGTGACGACCGAATTCGCTCTGGACCGCTACATGGGGGTCGGGCACACCCTGCACGACCTTGTGGCGCTGCCGCGCTTTCTGCGGCGGCAGCAGATTGACGTCTTGCATTGTCACCTCAGCCACGATCAGGCGCTGGGCGCGCTCTGTGGCAGGCTGTGCGGAGCGCGTCGGCCGTTGCTGGTCAAGACCCTGCACCGCCGCAAAGTCCCCGCGGCCACCTGGCTGCAGCGGGTGGGCTTGACGGGGCTGCTCAGGGCCGATGGCGCGTTTGTTTTCACCCCCGCCTTCCGCCAGCAGTACATCGAACGCTTCGGCCTGGCCCCTGACGCTATCGCGCTGCAGCCGCTGACCATTGACGTGGAGCGCTTTCGCCCCGACCGCGCCTGGCGGCCGATGCGGCCGGTGTTTGGCATTCCGCCGGGAGCCGTGGTCATCGGCATCGTGACCCGCTTCCAGGAGTACCGGCGCATGGACACCTTTGTGGAGGCCGCCGCCCGCGTGGTGGCGCAGCGCCCGCAGGTGCGTTTTCTGTTGCTGGGCTGGTCCGGACAGATCGAGGAGACGGTGATCAAGCCAGTGCGCCAACACGGAATTGAAGCGCAGGTGATTATCGGCGGGTATCGCATCGACGACTATGACGATACGCTGGCGTGCCTGGACATCTTCACCCTGATCATGCCGGGATATGACGGCACCGCGCGGGCGGTTCGTGAAGCCATGGCCATGGGGAAACCGTGCGTCGTGTCCGACATCGGGATGCTCCCCGAGATCGTGCAGCACAACCGCACGGGTCTGGTCACCGAACTCACGGCCGAGGGTCTGGCGTCAAGTTGGTTGCGCCTGGTAGATGACGCCGAGACACGCCAGGCACTGGGGCGGGCGGCCTTGGACCACGCCAGGACGAACTTCCGGATCTCGCACATGGCCGAGGCCGTCGAGCAGACCTACCAGCGCTGGCTAGGCCAACGCCGTGGCGGCGCCGCCGACTGAAACGCGGTCTCAGGTCACAGGCGCCTACAGGCTGACACACCCAGCGCCGAGCTGCTGCCGGGGTTCGCTAGCGCATTCCAGCTTGATGATGGCGATGCCGGCGAGGGGATCGGGGCAGGCGGCGGGGAGGTCACGCAGCCAGAGGCGTTCCCCCCGCTGCACGACGGTGACCGGGGTGGGGTCGCCGATGATGGACGCCTGGGTGACCTTGCCGTGGAAGCCGCCGATAGCGATCTCTTTACCCGGCCAGCGGCTGCACCAGAAGTAGGCCGTGTTGCCCCGGCGGGTCCACTGGCCGAGGGGCATCCACTCGAAATGGTCGGCGCGGGCGACCTGGCCATAGACGGCCTCGCCGTGACGCTCCAGCCAGCGCCCGACGGCCTGCAGGCGTGGGGGGGCCTCGTCAGGCACGGAGCCGTCGGGTTTGGGGCCGATGTTGAGCAAGAGATTGCCCTGGCCGGCGGTTGCGGTGCGCAGCATGCCAATGACCTCACGGGTCGAGCGCCAGTCGCTCTCGGCGCCGTAGGGCAGGTAGCCCCAGGAGCCGTTGAAGGTCATGCAAGCCTCCCAGGCGCGACCTTTGCTCTCGGCCTTGATGTGTTCCTCGGGAGTGCCGAAGTCCTCGGACAGGAGCGAGCGGTTATTGATGAGGATGTGGGGTTGGAGGCTACGGACCAGGCGGTTCAGGCGGCGGCTTTCCCAGAGCTCGGGAGTGGCCAGGGGCCAGGCCACGTCGTACCAGAGGATGTCAATGTGACCATAGTTGGAGCACAATTCGCGAACACAACCATGGGTGAATTCGATGAAGCGGCGCCGGGCTTTCTCATGGTGGGCACAATCGGCCCCATCCGGGTGATGCCAGTCCATGAGGGAGTAGTAGAAGCCGATCTTGAGGCCGAATTCGCGGCAGGCCTCGACGTATTCGCGGACGAGGTCGCGGCCGGGGCCGCGGCGCACGGCGTTGAAGTTGGTCTGCTGGGTGTCCCAGAGGCAAAAGCCCTCGTGGTGCTTGGTGGTCATGACCATGTACTTCATGCCGGCCGCCTTGGCCAGCTTGGCCCACTCGCGCGCCGGGCGCGGCTTGGGCTTCCAGGTATCCGCGAGTTTCTCGTACTCCGGCACCGGAATACGTTCGCGGTTCATGACCCACTCGTGGCGGCCGAGCTGGGCATAGAGTCCCCAGTGGACGAACATGCCGAAGCGGGCATCCGTCCACCACGCCATGCGCTGTGCTCTGGTCTCGGATGCTGCTGCCATGTGGACTGCCTCCTGTATCGCTCGTCTGGCTTGAACCCGCCGCCGTTGTCGATCCGCGGCGCCACCGACGGAGCCGCGCTGAGAGTATAGGCTTCGGCGTGGCTCTCGCTAGCTGAATGTCGCCTCACGAATCTCGGGTTCAAGGCGGCTCCGAGCGGATGCACGAAACCGGCTAAAGCCTCTACTACGTGCCTGGCGTGTCCCAGCTCTGAACTCCGGGCGGCGTGCCTACGCACTGCCTGCGCTTCCTATGCTATAGTTTGCGGAGGTTGCCCGCGTGAAGCTGGTTACCACGGAATGCAGAGCATGGATCGAGTCCGCATAGCCTTGTTGCAGGGACAAGCCGAACCGAGTGTGGCGGCGGCGTTGGCCTGGACGGAAGCGCGCCTCGAGGAGGCGGCGGCGGCCGGCGCTCGCATCGTCTGCACGCAGGAGTTGTTTGCGACGCCCTACTTCTGTCGGGTGCAGGATCCAGCCTTCTTCGACCTGGCGGAGCCTGTTCCGGGCCCCACCACGGAGCGTTTGGCACGTAAGGCGCGCGAACTGGGCGTGGTGCTGATCGTCTCGCTGTTCGAGCGGCGGGCGCCAGGAGTGTACCACAACACCGCCGCCGTCATTGACGCCGACGGGACCTACCTGGGCAAGTACCGCAAGATGCACATTCCGCAGGACCCCGGCTTTGAGGAGAAGTACTACTTCACCCCGGGCGATCTCGGCTTCAGGGCCTGGTCCACGCGCTATGGCCGCATCGGCGTGCTCATCTGCTGGGACCAGTGGTATCCCGAAGCTGCCCGTCTGACCGCGTTGCACGGCGCCCAGATCATCTTCTGCCCGACCGCCATTGGCTGGCTCAGCGCGGAGAAGGCGAGGCTGGGGGCGCGCCAACGGGCCGCCTGGCTGAATGTGCAGATGGGCCACGCCGTGGCCAACGGTTGCTACTTTGCCGCGGTGAACCGGGTTGGCCACGAAGGCCAGATCGAGTTCTGGGGGACGTCGTTTGTCGCCGACGTCTACGGCGAGCGCATCGCCGAGGGCAGCGTCTGCAGCCCTGAGATCGTCTATGCCGACTGCGCTGGCCAGGCCGTCGAAGAGCGCCGCCGCACCTGGCCGTTCTTCCGCGACCGCCGCATTGATAGCTACGACGGCATCCTGAAGAGGTTCCTGGATGAGTGATCTCCCCGCCGCCGTCGGCTTTCATATGCCCGCTGAATGGGCCCCGCAGGAAGCCATCTGGCTGAGTTGGCCGCTCAAAGTCGGCGCCTGGCCCGGCTGTCGTGCCGCGGCCGAACGGGCCTATGCGGAGTTCGCCGCGGCGATCAGCCACTTCGAGGCGGTCTGCATCAACTGCGTGACCTCGGCACAGGAAGGCGCCGGTGAGGCGCTCGGGCGGGCCGGCGCCCGCCTGGACCGCATCAGGCTGTTTGACCACCCGACCAACGACGTCTGGTGTCGCGACCATGGCCCGGTCTTCGTGCAGCACCGCGGTACGGGCGAGGTGGCGATCACCGACTGGGGCTTCAATGCCTGGGGCGGCAAGTTTCCGGCCTGGGACCTCGACAATGCGATCCCGACCTGCGTTGCCGCGGCGCTGGGCCTACGGCGTTTTGCCATTCCCATGGTGGCTGAGGGCGGCGGGCTGGAGGTGAACGGTGAAGGCGTTCTGCTCACCACGGAGTCGGTGCTGCTGAACCCGAATCGCAATCCGACGCGGTCGAAAGCTGAGGTCGAGATCATCCTGCGCGACGCCCTGGGCGTCGAGGCGATCGGTTGGTTGCGGGCCGGCCTGGAGTGCGACGACACGGACGGCCACATCGACACCCTGGCCCGCTTCGTTGCCCCGGCGGCGGTCGTTACCGTGGTCAGCCGCGACCCCAACGGCCCCAACCAGGCCGTGCTCGAGCGCAACCGGGCTGACCTGGCCCGCTTCCGCCTGCCTGACGGGCGCCGCCTGGAGCTGGTGCCCCTGCCGCTGCCCGATGCCATCCGTCTGTCAGGCTGGCGCCTGGAAGTCCTGCCGGCCACCTACGCCAACTTCCTCATCCTCAACGGCGCCGTCCTCGTGCCTACCTACGGGCAGCCCGCCAACGACCGGGAGGCTCTACGCACTCTCGCCCAGTGCTTTCCCGACCGCGAGGTCATCGGCCTCGACTGCCGCGACCTCGTTATCGAGGGTGGCGCTCTGCACTGCCTCAGCCAGCAACAGCCCGCCGACCCAAGGCGCCAACCCACCGCGGGCTGAGTCTGCGCCCGATACCGATACCGACCCCGATATCTGCGCTGCTTCTCAGGTATTGTCGGCCAGCCACTTCAGCACGGCTTCCCCCTCGGCCGGGCTGCTGGCGCCGCAGTGGTAGAAGACGAGGTTAGGCTGCAGTTCACGGTGGAAGACCTTGATGGACTGCGGATCGCAGGGGACCCACAGGCTGATGCCCTTGCTCTGGATGCGTTTGAGCAGATCCATCCAGCCGATGAAGGCTTTGTTGCGGGCGCCGGTGGTCCACTGGATGCAGTCCAGGCCGGGGATAGAGCAGATGGCATCCAGATGCACCAGGCATTCGGGGCCGTCGTAGTGGTACACGGTGTGCTTGAGGTAGGCCGCTTCCTCGGCCAGGGCCGGCACGACGAAGCGCCGGAAGTGCTCAGGGCCGATCAGCGCCGCGAAGTCGCACTGGATGGTGTTGGTCTTCTCCGGGTGATAGGCTGGCACCCAGCCCAGGGTGCCGTGGCGGTCCATGCGGCCGGCCTGGTAGAGCCCGTCGTAGATGACCCGGTAAAGGGCGCTGACATCGCGCATGGCGCGTTCGATAGTCTCCGGGACATCCATCATATCCATGCACAGCAGTTCCGGACTGCGCATCGCCGAGAGTGCGTCCATGTTGCTGTGCAGATCAAGATGCGCCACCAGCATCTTGCCGTCGAAACCCTTGGCCAGCGCGGCGCAGAAGTCCAGCATTCGGCGCCACCAGCGGTTGGTGGGGTCCAGACGGATAGGCAGGTCCCGGCTCCAGTCCTTGATACAGGGCACGACCCAGTTGGTGCCGTAGTTGTCCTTATCGAACTGCAGGTCGCCACCCAGCCAGGCGCCGAACATATCGGGTCCGAAGCTGGGCGTGTAACAGGGCATGGCCTCGCCGCCCCACCAGGTCGCCGCGGCGCGCTCGACGATCTGCTGGACGATGGGGCCGAAGTCCTCGCGCGCACCAGCCATGTACGGCGGAGCGGGCGGCAGCGGCTTCGACGGGTCTTTAGGAGCCGTGATGACACAACAAGGCCGGTCGATCAGCTCCTTGTCCCAGAACGCCAACCACCGCGCCTTGGCCTGCTCAAAATCCGGCTTGAACTCCAGCCCTGTTCCCATAGCTGCCTCCGCTGCTTGCCGTCCTCACCCGCACCTGACGCCTGATCGCCTCCCACGAAACCCGTGGGAGTGCCATACCATGGATGCGTCCCGCGGCCGGCGCAATGCGGCCGGGCCGTCGGGGGCGCAGGTGTCAACCTACAGCCGGGGCGCAGGTCAGTTCCGTAGGGGTTCGCTTGTCTGAGAACCGCAGAGGGTCGAGGGCCTGCCCGCCGTGGTGGGTCGAGAGACGAGTGTCCGAGTCCCCCCGTCGATTCGATCCCGATTTCAATCTCGATCCGCCATCCCATCGCTACCGTTTCGCGGCGGTACCCCCAGCCGCGGAAGTCGCTGGCTCGCCTCTGCCTCTTCAGCCCCGATGGGGCGCCATCCCTTCTGCCTCTTCAGCCCCGAAGGGGCGCCATCCCTTCTGCCTCTTCAGCCCCGAAGGGGCGCCATCCCTCAGCCCAGGGCAGCGCCCTGGGTACCGGGC
>CAILKC010000329.1 GCA_903834675.1 uncultured Victivallales bacterium
AACTCGTAGGTGCCGGTGTCGCAGCGCAGCTCCACTACCCGCGCCGTGACCGGCTCCCACGGCGTCGCGCCCAGCAGTTCGGCGCGGACCTCGGCGCGACCGGCGGAGACGCTTACGGGGAGGTCGAGGGCCACCTCGGCAATCGTCGCCACAGCCCCCGGCGCCTCGCCACCGCTGAACAGCAACCGCGGCGCCCACGTCTCCTGCAAGATCTTGCCGTCACGTTCCAGGCGTACCTTCACCGCCACGGACTGCGGCAGCGCGCTCCGGGCCTCAGCCTTGACCTTGACCAACAGCCGACTGCCTACCCGCGCCCGCTTCGGCACCCCTTCCAGGGCGAGACTGACGCTGCCGAGGTGCCCCGTGGGCTGATAGACCAGGTCCCCCCAGGGTTGACCCGGCGGCCGACCCACTTCCCGCGCCGCGACCCAGGGCCCCTGCGGCTCCGTGGCGGTCTGCCACTCCTTGCCCGTGAGCACCCGCACCTCACGGCCGTCGGCGAAGGTCACCGTCAGCTCTGCGATCAGCCCCTGGGCACCGGCGACGTCGCGCGCCTCGACCGCGAGGGTGTTTTGCCCCGGCCGCAGCGCCGCGCGGACATCGAGGATCTCCGGCGTCCGCCAGCCGTCCATCTCGCCGACCGTGCTGCCCAGTTCCTTGCCATTCAGCGTCGCCACATAGCCATCGTCGGCCGTGATCTGCAGCGCCGCCTCGACCAGCTCACCCGTCGGCAGCTCGAAGTCATGCCGGAACCAGGCCCCGACTTGATCCTGCGCCGACAGGTCAGGATGCCAGATCCACGCCGCCCGCCAGCTCGGTTTGGGCGGGGGCGGCTGCACGATGTCACCGCGCCGCAATGACTCGACGCGGATCGCGTCCAGATCCGTCTGCCCAGCTCCGGGCTGCTCAAAACGCAGGGCCATGCTGAAGGCCCGGTCGGGAACCTCAAACTCGACCGCAAACGGGGTCCACCCCACGCCCCCGGCAAGGTCGAAGGAACGAGACTCCGACAGGGGCCCATCGACGCCCGCAAACTTGACCCGCAACCCGCTGGCCCCACCCCGCGCCTGGCCCGAGACCCGGAATGCCCCCAGGTACGACAGATCAAGGTCGGCCGTCTGCCAGGCGCCCTTGGCCTCGAGCCGCAGCGCGTGCGCCCCGGACGCCGCCCCCTGGTCAAGCACCAGCGCCCGGCCTGGCTTGCCGCCCGCGGTCCACTGGAAGGGCGCGCCGTCACGCAGCATCTCGAGGTCACCGTTGAGCAGCAGGGCATCGGCGTCGGGAAGCAGGGCGACAAGGCTGATGGTAACCTCCGCACCCGCCAGGTTGAGCGGATCGAAGCGCAGGCGTTCGATGCGGCCGCTCCACGGCCCCTTGGCCCGGCGCAGATCGAAACGGTAAAGCCGCATCTCAGTCCCGGCCGTGAGCACGTGGTTGCCCTGGCGGGCATCCGCCATCGGCTGCCCGGGCGCCGCAAAAAAGGTCTCCCCGGAACCGCTGCGGTCGCAGCGCAGCAGCACCATCAGCACCGGGTAGTCCTCTGCCCGAATGTCCAGCCGCGGACTGAGCAGTTGCGCATCGTAGCGCGTCACCCCCCGCAGTCCCTCCGGAGTTACCGCGGTCTGTTCCCAGTTGGCCGGCGCCCAGCCCTGCAGCCCCTCCGCGAAGCTCCACGAGAGGATGTCGGCGGCCCCGGCTAGACTGGCCATGGACAGTAGCAACACACTCAAGCGGAGGATGCTACAACGGCAGGTTTGCTGCATGTGTCTTGCCCTCTGGGAGAACCCTGACCCGAGAATCATCGCCGGTCGGTCAGCCCTCAGCGCCCGCGCACCAGCACAGCTCATCCTGCAGGACGATGCCGCAGCGCTCCTGGACGCGTTCCCGACAGGCCGCCACCAGCTCCCGCATGTCCGCCTCGGCCGCAACCGCGGCCTCATTGATGATGAAGTTCGCGTGCTTCTCACTCACCCGCAGCGAGCCGCACCGCAGGCCCTTGCAACCGGCCTCGTCAAGCAGTTTCCCGGCCTGACCCCCGGGCGGATTGCGGAAGACGCAGCCCGCACTGCGGCCCGGCGGCTGCACCTGACGCCGCCACGCCCCCGCCGCCGCCATGGCGGCCAGCGCCTCCGCCGCCGGCGCCGCCCCACCCCGCAGACGCACGGAGGTGACGATGACATCCGCCGGGATGTTGCTGTGCCGGTATTCCCAGGCAATCTCGCTGCCCGCCGCCTGCCAGTCCGAGCCGTCCAGGCGCACCCCGTACACCGCCAGCACGAAGTCCCCGATGGCAACGCCTTGGGCGCCCGCGTTCATCCGCAGCGCTCCGCCCAGAGCCGCGGGCACCCAGGCCAGGGGCGCCATGGCGAGCGCCGCCGCGCCGCGTTCGGCCAGGGAGCGGATCAGGGGCGCCAGACAGACCCCGGCCCCGGCCCTCACCTCGCCGTCCCCAAACTCGATCTGGGTGAAGAGCCCTGCCGTCAGGCTGACTACCAGACGCCGGGGCTCCGTATCCGTCCCCACCAACTTGCTGCCAGCCCCCATGGGCCAGACGGGAAGCCCCTCAGCCGCCGCCCAGCGCAGCGCCGTCGCCAGTTCCTCCCGAGTGCGCGGCAGCAGGCGCAACGGCCGATCCCCGCCGACCCCCAGCGTCGTCAGTTCCGCCCAGGTCTTCGACCGGTCCAGCGGAACCGCGCACGCCGCCAAGGCCTGCTCGAGCCGCTGCCACTCCTGTTCACGCCAGGCGCGAACCACCGCCGGAACGACCTTGCAG
>CAILKC010000330.1 GCA_903834675.1 uncultured Victivallales bacterium
CGCCAGCTTCGGGAGCTGGCGCCGCTGCACTGCCAGGTGTTGCCGCAGATTCTGGCGCCGGGGACGAATCGCTTGCGTCTGCTCGTCGACAATCAGGGTCCGGCGGACGTCGTCGGCCGGCTGGAATGGGAGCTGCTGGACCCGGCGCAGACCGCCATCGCCCAAGGCAGCAGCGGTCCGTTGCAGGTGCCCTCCGGGGGGGCTTGCGAGGTGGCGCTGACGGTGGCGGTCACCTCACCGGGCGACTACTCGCTGGTGCTGACGTCGGCGGCAGAGAACGGCCTGCGCCGCGTGCTTCCTTTGCATCTGCCGAGGCCGGTGCGGCTCGGCGCAGCGCAGCGCGATCCCCAGCCTGAGCTGGAGTTGGTCGACCAGATCGACTGCGGCCAGGAACTGCCCGCCGAACGCTTCCTGGCGCGCGGCGAGTCGCGGCTCGTGCAGAGTCCGCTCGGGACCTACCGCGAGGCGGCGCCCGAGACCTGGTCGCGCCTGGTCTACACGATCAACGTCGAGGCGGTGCAAGAACCACACCTGGTGACGATCCGCTACCCCGACGACCGGGCGAGATGCGCCTTCGTCATGGTTCGCGGCGCCAACAAGAACAACCATTACGCCCTGCACGCCGGCTACTCGCTGGGGGCGGAGTTCCCTACTACCGGCGAGTTGCAGACCGCGCACTACCTATGGTGGCCCATGGAGAAGCGCAATGCGCTGATGCTCTGCTCCTGGTGGGGGGACCAGCCGGCGGCGGTGCGCGACATCAAGGTCGAGAAAATCGTCGGCGGCACCGCCGCCATCCCGCGTCTGGCGGTCCGGGCGCCCCGGGACGAGCCCGGTCGCTTCCTGGCGATCGAGTGGGAAGATGCCTCGCTGGCCAGCAACTTCGGCTTTGACCTCGAACCGGCGCTGACCCTGGACCGCTTCGGCGAACTCAGCGACCGCCTGATCGCCTACATGGGCTTCGCCGGCATGGATACCCTGGTCTACCCGGCGACATTCTACTTCGGTCCCCTGTATCGTCAGCCGCGGACGACGGGGCTGGGAAACCGTCTCGAGCTGCACCCGGAGGGCTGGTTGGAGCTGCTCCTGGCCCGCTTCTCGCAGGCCGGGCTGGGGTGTTATCCGGCGCTCAACTTCCATTCGACGCCGTTCCTGGTGGAGCAGAACCTCGACGACCCGCTCCGGATTGCGGCGGGTGCGGACACCTTCTTCCAGGTCCCCTATGACGGCGTGGTGCCACGCTACACGCGCGGCGACAGCACGCTTGACCCGCTTCACCCTGCGGTTCGGCAGCAGACCCTGGAGATGATCGAGGCGATCGTCGCGCGCTGCGAGGACCAGGCCGCGTATCGGGGCATCCAGCTCTGCTTCTGGCCCTACCGCCAGGTCCCGTTTTGCTACCTCAGCATCCGTCACGGGTACGGCGACGAGACGATCCGGCAGTTTGAGCGCGACACCGGCATCCGCACCCAGGAGCCGGTGCCTGGCGCGGCGCGGTTCTACCAGCGCTACCGTTTCCTGCTGGAGTCGCACCGGGCCGAGTGGGTCGACTGGCGCTGTCGCCGCATCGCAGCCCAGGTGACGGAGGCGGTCACTATTGCCCGCCGCAAGAACCCGGAGGCACGGGTCCTGATCCCCCTGTTGCAGGAAGCCTGGCCGGACGAGGTCGGGTTGTACCGCAAGCTCCTCTCTGGCAGGACATCCAGCGAGACAGAGTGGCGCGAACGCGGGGTTGACCTGAAACTGCTGGCGCAGATTCCCGGCGTACAGATTCAGCGCCAGACGCGCGACGCCTACCGCCGTTACCTGCACGGCAAGGAGGCCAAGAGTTCGCGCGACAACGCCTCCAGTTGGGAGATCTCTGCCCCCTTCCGAGAGACGCCCTCCGGGGCTTACCCATTTAACCACTACTACGAGAACCGCTGGCAGGACGTACCCGTTCCTGGTGGCTGGTGGCGGGACGAGTGGTCCGCCGGCACGGCCAACGGTGGCGGGCGCTACTACCTGGAGGCTTCGGCCTGGGCCCTCTACCTGCAGGATGCCCAGTCGCTCTGCCGCGGCGCCTGCTCCGAGGAGGCGCAGGCCAGTCTCTGGGAGTGCCGCGAGTTCGCCCGCGCCTACCGGACCCTGCCAGAGAAGCCCTTCGTGCCCTGGACGCAAACCGTGATCGAGCCGGCAGCCGTGCGCCAGTACGAGGGCAAGGCCGGGCACTACCTCTACGCGGTCAACGCCATGTATTGCCCGCTGGAGTTGACCCTTCAGCTCTCGCCTCCGGGGTCGGTGACCGACCTTGCCAGCGAGGCGTCACTGGCCCCGACCGCCGGCACCCTGACGGTCTCACTCCGGCCCTACGAACTGCGCTCGTTCCTCGGCGCGCCGGGAACCACGATCACCGCCGCCCGGGTGGCGCTTCCCGACGCGGTCGTCGCGGAGCTGCGGCAGCGTGGCGAGGGCTTGCGGGCGGCATTCGTGGCGGCCCGCGCCACCCTACCAGAGGAGGATCGGCTGGCGCACGAGCAGTGGCTGGCCGAACTCGACCGTCTGCTCGCCACCAAAGGCTACTATCGGGCCTGGCGACTGCTGGAAAGCGAGCGGGCGGACCGGCTGCTCGCAGCGCCGGGGACCGCCGTCGCGGTCCCGGTATCCGTCCCTGTACGTCCGCCAGAGATTGACCGTAACCTGCTGGCCCACGGCGACTTCTCGCTACCGGCTGAGCTCGCGTCTGGCGCGGAGCGCGAGGCGGCGTTGCAGGCCGTCGGGATCACGGACCGGTCCAGCGCCGCGCTGCCACGCCTGAACCAGGGGCGGAAGGGCGAGCCGATCACGGCAGCCCGGGTGGCCGTGGTGGCCGAGGGTGGGCGCGAAGGCTCCTCCTGCCTGCGCGTCGAGGCCGCGGGAAATGCCCAGTTTGCGCTGAGCCTAGGGCTTGGCCAGGAGGTCGTTCCCGGCTACGACTACGCCCTCAGTTTCTGGGTGCGCAGCGACCGCAAGCGCACGGTTCCGCTGGTCGTCTCGCTTGATCACGGCGGCGATCGGCGCTGGAACTACCGCCTCGCCCTCGGCCTGGTGGGCGACTGGCAGCAGTGCCGCTTCGTCCTCTCCATTCCGCGCCGCTTCCCCGGCGAGCCGCTGGTGGCGAGTCGTTTGGGAGCCCTGAACCTGAAGAGCGGCGGGGAGCCGGACGCAGCGTTTCCGGCCGTCTTCTTCATCGACGACCTGACCCTGACCTGCCTCGGTCCTGACCTCGCGAACTGAGGGCGGTATCCCCGGGTTGCCGGGTCTCGTTCTCCCCGTGTCTTACGGCTTGGGAATCGGCGCCGACGCCGCGGTTTCGAGCGCGTAGAAGAGGGTCTTGGAGGCCGGGCCGATGGTGAAGGTGAGCCAGCCATCGGCGTAGGAGCTGCTCAGCGGCGGCAGGCGCTCACCGGCGGCGGTGATCGGGACGACGGCAAGGTCTCTCCGCTCATGCCGCAGACCGATGATGGCCTGGACCGGATCAATGAGGATGGGACCGGTTCCCGCCGCCAGACGTTTGCTGCGGGTGACGCTGTAGGCAAAGCCGCTGTTCTCAGCGCGCCCGACGGCGGTCAGCAACAGACGTTCGCTGGAGCGGATGGGTGCGTCGCTGAGGGAACTGACGACGATGGCGCAGAAAACCGTGGAGGCCTGCGCGGCAAGATCGCGGGTGCTCACCTTGCCGGCGTCGGCCAGGAAGCCCTGTAGCGCCTCGGTGCGATCGGTATCGATGACGAGGACTCGCTGCTTGAGGTCGCGGCGGATCTCGCCGGTGTCCGTGGCGCGCTGGGGGCCGACCCCCCGCGCGGCGGCGTCAAAAGGCACCGAGCTGCCACCCCCGGCGGGCGGCGTCCCCAGGGCGGTCAGGAAGCGCTGCTGTTCGGCCAAACCCCGGTAGGCGCTGGCAGACCCCGGCGTCGGACTGTTGGCCGTGGCGACGCGGTCCGTCGGAATCACCACGGCGACCGCCTCTTTGCCCTCGCGCACATCGCCGCGACGGTAGAGCAGTGCCGCATTGGCGAAGAGCCCGAAGCGGGCCGGGTCGTTGAAGGTCTCGAAGGCCCCGGAGAGGGAGTCGACAGGGGTCTTGACCGTGTGCCGGAGGTGTACACGGTCAGGCCATTCCAGCCCTGGAAGGCCGCCACGGCCGCCATCCACAGGGGTAGCTCGGCACGCCACTCGCTGGGCCAGGGCTCATCCCATTCGCTGACCAAAAACGGCTTCCCCGCCAGGCGCTGGAAACCGAGCGCGTCCATGATCGTGCCCGCCGACTCCAGCATGGGGCTGTTGCCGAAGGAGCCATCCTGGCCCGAGTGGTTGTGGTAGGCATGCGAATCGGTGAAGTCCCGCTCGCTCAGGGCCGCGAGCAGGGCCGCATTGCGACTCCAGTTGCTGCCGGTGATGGGCACGCGCACACCCACCACGCGGCGCAGGTAGCTCTCCATCTGCCGATAGTAGTCCATCTGGACCTCGATGAAGAAGCGGATCAACGGGTCGGTGGCCCGGGTGAAATCCACCGCCCCGGTCGGCAGTTCGAGCCCTTGGCCGACGGCCCACTCGCGGTAGCGCACTTCCAGGCGGCTGCGATTGGGCTCGAGGGTGACCGGCTGGGAGAACAGGTCGTTCTCATTGGCGAACTCCATCAAGGCGATGGCCGGATCGTCCTTGTAGGCCAGCCCGGTGTAGGGGTTGACGTGGGTCCACAGGGCTTTGGAGTACTCCTGCTGTAACTCGATCAGGCGGGGATCGAAGTTGGTGTAGGGCTTGCCCGCAGGCGGGAGGTCGGCGACCGCGTCGACGCCATCGCCGCTCTTGAAGCGCCGATGCACGAGCTGGTCCAGGTAGACGTAGATGCCCTCGCGCTTCAGGCAATGCACGAGGTAGTCGAAGCGGTCCAGATTCTCGGCATCGAACTCACGGGTCGTGTCGGCGGAAGTCGCCAAGAAGTGGCGCTCGGCCCACGGCGCATCGGCGTGGTGGGTGCGCACGATGTTCACCCCAAAACGCGCCAGGCGCCAGGCGATCTTCTCGGACTCCTCGTGACTCGGGAAGTTCGCCCCGGCCGAGAAGCAGGTGCCCCAGAAACGCGCCTCCGCGCCGCTGTCGGCAAACACAAAACGGCCGTCGCGGGCCGTGACAAAGCCGTATCTGCCGGCTGGCTTATGGTTCAGAAACGACACATCCACCGGCGCCTCGTCCCACGGCAGCACAAAGGGCACCCACGCCGCGGTATCGGTCCGGGAGGGCGTTGCCCCCTCGCTGAGGACATGCTGCCAGGGGCCGTTCAGCCGCAGCGTAAAGGCGCGCTCGATGGCTTCCCCCGCCGGGACCTTGCCGCCGGACTCGCTGCGGCGGAAACAGAAGCGGAACTCGAGCGTATCCCCGCCCCAGCCACGGTTGTCCTGAACCAGCAGATCGGTGGGCGGGTCCACGGTGATCGCAAAGCCCAACGGGTTCTCCGGCGCCACCCGAATGCCGCTGACCTCGCCCCGGAAGGGGAACTTCTCAGCCAGCCCCGGCGTCACGACGAAATCTTTCGACCTGTGCAATAAGGATGGGCCGTGGTATTCAGCCCCAAGGGGGCGTTTCGGGCGCCCAGGGCAACGCCCTGGGTACCCGTCCACAGCGAAGATTGAGCCCTGAAGGGGCGGACCATGCGACCTCGGTGCGAAGGTAG
>CAILKC010000331.1 GCA_903834675.1 uncultured Victivallales bacterium
CCGCCACAGGGCCCTGGCCAGGTCGCCTCCGAAGGCGCGGACGCCGTCGGGGTGTACGGTCCAGTCTTTGACGTTGGCATAGGGGAATTCGAGGGTGCCACCGAAACGGAGGCCAGGCAGCGTCTGGGCCCAGCGCGCAAAGCTGCGGCCAGCGCCGTAGTTGCCCTCGGTGTTCCAGGCCGTGCCGAAGGGTAGGTTGTCGGACACCGCATAGGGCACGGGCGCGCTCCGGTGGCTCTCCAGCAGCGCCGCCAGGCGGGTGGTTTCCTGCCACTGCCGCGGGTCCGCCTGGCCGACGAAGTAGGCCTGCTCGTTGTAGGCGCCGCAGAGGTGCGGGCAATGCAGGTCCAGCGCCACCAGGGGCCGCCCGCGGGACCAGGTCGGCACGCTGGCACGGATGGCTTGCACCGTGACGTGCATACTGGGGTCGCTGTAGTCGCGGTTGTGGTCGCGCGGGCGGCGGTTCTTGCCCTGGTCGCCATCCTCGACACCATCCTTGTCCACGAACGGCACCGCCAGCACCTCGACGTTTTCACGAAACCAGGCGCCGGTCGCGGAGTCCGCCAGCACGCCGTCGAGGAGGCCCTCAAGCTCGAAATTCGCGATGGACTCGCAAGCATGGTGGCGGGCAGTCAGCAGGAGGCAGCAGGGCGCCTGTCCGTCGAGGCGGCCAGCCAGGAGCCGTTCGGCGCTGCGTCCTTTGGCGGTGCGGCAGAGTTCCTCCAGGCGCAGATGGGCCGATCCGGCGTGGCGTGTCAGGAAGCGTTGCAGGTCGCTCGCCACGTAGGGGATGGAGAAGGCGTAGCGCACCTCGTCGGCGTGGGCTGGGAGGGTGTGGGTGAACTGCGACCGGTCGGGCTGCTGCCCCAGCCAGGACCACGAGAGCCCGCCGTCGGTGCAGACCGCCGGGCCGCGGGTGCCGATCACGTCTTTGTCGGTGAACTGGAAGGTGAGCCTGCGCCCGGCGGCGCCGCGAACGCGGAAACACCACCAGAACCACCAGCCCTCGGTATCGCGCAGGTCCTGGCGCAGGTAGACCCGGTCGGCATCGCTGCGCTCGACGATGAGATTGCCCCCGGGGAAGCCAGCGTCAAGCGTTCCGCCGCCCGGGAGTGCCCAGGCACTGGCCGTTCCAGCCACCTGGCCTTGTTTGGTTTCAGCTGTTGTCATGAGTCATGAGTCCTCCGCGCTTAACGTATACGAATCTGTGACGGTTGCTCGACGGTCTGGGCCGCCCCATATTGTCTCCCTGACACAGCGCTTCGGCTTGGTTCCAAGGAGATGCACACATGGATGGACGCGAGATTGGTTTTGGGGTTGTCGGGCTGGGCATGGGCAGTCACCACTGCAAGGCGGTAGCGGCGGCGGCGGGGGCACGGTTGGTTGCCGTCTGCGACCTTGATCCGGCGCGGCTGAAGCCGGTGGCTGAAGAGCACCACGTCACCGCCTACGAGTCCTATGCCCAGATGCTGCGTGACCCCGCGGTCGAGGCGGTCTGCATGGCGGCGCCCAGTGGTCTGCATGCCGACATGGCGATCGAGGCCGCGGCGGTCGGCAAGCACCTGCTCATCGAGAAGCCGGTCGACGTACGGCTGGACAAGATACAGCGCCTGGTCCAGGCCGTCGGCGCGGCCCGGGTCAAGGCCGCGGTCGTGTTCCAGACGCGGACCCTGCCCATGTACCGGCGCATCAAGGCTGCGGTGGACGCCGGCAGGCTCGGGTCGCTGATCGGTGTTCACGGGGTGCTGCCCTGGTACCGCGAGGCCAGCTACTACCAGGGTCCGCATGGGTCGTGGAAGGGCACCTGGGCCATGGATGGCGGCGGTTCGCTCATGAATCAGGGGGTACACACGGTTGATCTGCTCCAGTGGGTGGGCGGTCGGGTGCAGGCGGTCTTCGGCGCCTTCGGCGTCTTTGCGCACGACATCGAGGCCGAGGACAAGGCGGTTGCCGTGCTGAAGTTCGCCAACGGCGCCCTGGGCACGCTCACTACCACGACCGCGGCCTACCCCGGCAGCGGCCGTTTCTTCCTGGTCCACGGCGCCAGCGGCACGATCACCGAAGCAGACGATCATCTGCAGACCTGGAAGCTGAAGGACGACCAGGGCGGCGCCGAGGAGCGCGAGATGCTGAGCTTCTACGCTCGCCCGGCCCAGCGCCCGGCGGGGGTGACGGACGCCAGCGACCCGATGGCGGTTGGCTCAAGCGGGCATGTTTTCCACATTGAGGACCTGGTGCAGGCCATTCGGGCAGACCGGGAGCCCTACGTGACGGTGCAGAGCGCCGCGCACGCCGTGGAGATTGTCAACGCCATCTACGAGTCCGGACGGACCGGCCGCGAAGTCAGGATAGGTTAAGCCGCGCCAGGTCCGGTGAGGAGCGTGCGATGTCCGCCAGGCAAGCCCGAATTCACGAAGTCACCTTCTGCGCCCAGGTGAAGTCCTGGGCCGAGGCCCTGTTTGCGGCCAGGCCCGAACTTGGGTTCAGGCGGGTCGAGATCGAGGAGTCCTCCGTCCAGAGCCGCAAGCGCTCAGACCTGCGGGTGTATGATGCGAAGGGGAATCTGCGCCTGGCGGGCGAGGTGAAGCTTCCGGGGACCCCCGAGGGCCGGAATGCCTTTGCCCATGACCTGGTGGACGACGCCTTCCGCAAGGCCGCCAACGCCGGCGCGGAGTTCTTCTTCACCTGGACGGTGAACGACTTCGTCCTCTTCGACGCCAAAGCCTGGCAGAAGCAGCTCATGGACAAGCAGGTCAAGGTCTTCGGCCTTGGCCTTGGCCTGGCGGTTCCGGAGGATATCGGCCGAGCGGAGGTTGTGGCCCGCATCCAGTCCTTCCTCGGCGAGTTCTTCAGCGAGTTCTCGGCGATTCTCGCCGGAACCCGTACGCAGTGGGCCACGCCGTTGGACGAGTTCTTCGTTCGCGCCTTCGAGAGTCACATCGACTGGCCGGTACAGCTTGCCGCGACGCACCTGCATGACCGCGCCGTGGCCGACAGGGCCTTTGATGGACGCCTGCAAGAGTGGATGGGGCGCGAACAGGGGTGGCAAGTGCTGCGGCAGGACGGGCGCGAGTGGCGGGCCTTGTTGGACCGCGCCGCGCGGACGCTGTGCTACGTCTTTGCCAACCGTCTGCTGTTTTATGAGTCGGTCCGGGTCAAACACGCCGCGCTGGACGCTCTCGCCGTACCGCGGCAGGCGACCGACGCCAGCGCGCTCTACGCGCACTTCCAGAGGGCGTTCCAGGCCGCCGTGACCGCTACGGGGGACTATGAGACCATCTTCTACCCGGAGACGACCGAGGCGGACTGGACCGGCGCGCTGATCTTCGGCCATGCCGAGGCCGCCGACGCCTGGCGGGCGGTCTTGGCGAACCTACGTCCCTTCGACTTCCACAGCCTTCGCTCCGATGTTCTCGGCGGCATTTTCAAGCGGCTGATCGCCCCCGAGGAGCGGCACAAGTTTGGGCAGCACTATACCAGCGAGGACCTGGTGGACGTGGTGAACGCCTTCTGCATCCGGCGGGGTTCCGCCGTCCTGCTGGACCCTGCCTGCGGCTCGGGAAGTTTCCTGGTCCGGGCCTACCACCGCAAAGCCTGGCTGGAGCCGTCGTTGCGCCACGACGAGCTGCTGCGTGGGGTCTTCGGTGCGGACATCGCCGTGTTCGCCGCGCATTTGGCCACGCTGAACCTGGCCGCGCGGGACATCAAGAGCGATGAGAACTACCCCTTCATCCGCCGTGGCAACTTCTTCGAGGTCGCCAAGCAGGTGCAGGAGAACCGGCCGTTCTGTCGCGTGCCGGCTGCCTTCCGTCAGGACGACGGTTCGCGCCTGCCGGATGAAGTCTACCTGCC
>CAILKC010000332.1 GCA_903834675.1 uncultured Victivallales bacterium
CTCAGGCGCTGGCCGCGAGCCGCGGCCGCTCCATTCCCTTGGAGAGGCGCCCGGCCTCAGGCGCTGGCCGCGAGCCGCGGCCGCTCCATTCTTCTGGAGAGGCGCCTGGCCTCAGGCGCGGCGGTGGCCCCCCACCGCATCTCCAGCGAAACCGCCTGGGGCCTTACCTGATCTCGGCCTCGTACCAGAGCGTCCGGCAAGCCGGACCGAGGTCGAAAGCGGCCTTGCCGTCGGCGTCACGCACGGTCAGCGGTTCCCGGCGCTGCCCGCGCTCATCCAGAGCCCAGACGGAGAGCCGCGCAGCGGCTACCGGCAGGGTGATCGTGGCAGGGATGCCCTCGATCAGGGTCGGGGCCACGCCCCAGTCGCGGCCGACGGTGCTCTTCTCGTCGTTCTTCCAGCCCATGGAAGTGTTCTCGGCATAACCGCTGGCGGTGACGAGGATGCGCCCGGGCGAGGCGAAGTCGGCGCCGTCCATAGCGGTCAGGGTGATGGCGGCCCAGTCCTGCAGGTTCTTGCCGGGTTCAAGGGTGACGCTGCCGAGGCGGAACGGGCCGCCGAGGGTGGAACCGATGAGGGCTTTGGAGCGGACGGTATTGATGAGGACGCGCTCCTGGCCCTTGGTCGAGTCCCACAGCCACTGCCCGTCCGCGCTCCCCAGACGGTCGCCGACCGGGCTGGCCGGGGGCTTCTCCGCCGGGCCACCGTCGAGACGCATCGCCACCGGGTGTTGCAGCGCTGCCGCGCGGCTGAGGCCGAGGTTCCCCGCGTTGGCCCAGGGACCCGCGCTGCGCGCCAGCTCGGCCAGCGCCTCCGGCGTGGTTGAGACGGTCTCGCGCTGGGCGGGAGCGGCCAGATCGCCGCGCAGGAACAGCGCTGCCGCAACGGGCATGGTGGCCATCTGGGTCGGGTGATGCTCGACGTCGAAGTAACTCTGGATACGCTGGGCGCTCCAGGAATCGCGGTTGCCCTCGTAGGCGAACGAGAAGAAGCCGTCCCAATCCTGCAGTCCGGCGTAGGCCGCGGTGAGCAGGAAGGCTTCGGCATTGTGCGTGTTGGGCGCGGGATGGTTGTACTCGGTCACCAGAAAGGGCTTGCCTGCGACCCGGTTCAGAGCGAGTTCGGGGAAAGTGCCGCCGCCCGTCACCCCGGCCATGGGCAGGTTGGGCAGGACCCAGTTGTCGCCGTCCCACGGCCGACCGGGGAAATGCGGATGCTTCCAGTAGGCATGGACGTCCACAACGTCCAGCAGGGACTGGATGCCAACCGGGCTGAAGCCGGCCGCCGTGCCCACGATGGGACACTTGACCCCGAGTTCGTCGCGCAGGTACCGCGCCATGCCGGTCCAGTAAGCCACCTCGGTGTCCCACAGGAAGCGCATCCAGTCGCGCTGCATGGCCGTGGGCACACCGCTGGATTCGGCCTTGGTGAGGATGTCGATGCGACCCAGGGTGACGTCGGGCGGCAACTGGTAGCCGCCGCCCGGCCGTAGGGAGACCCCGGCAAACTGCACGCTGCCGGTCTTGGCGCCGAGGTTGCCGAAGCTGATCCGGCCGTTGGCGTCGGCAGCGGAAACCGAGACCGGCAGGCGGAAGTTCTGCCACTCCGGGGTGAGCTTGAGGTCCAGCGACCAGAGGGTTTGCCAGGGCTCATGAGCCTGCCGAGCATCGACGCTGAGGGTCCGATCGGCATCGGCTCGGGCCGCGAATTCGAGGGTGTAGACGCCGTCCTTCTCGAAGGCCAGTCCAGGATAGAGGAACTGCACGTGCCAGCCCTGATCGTCGACGGCCTCGACCTGAATCGTCGCGACCGGCTTGCCGCCGGGACGGTCGGCCACGCTGGCGCTGGCCTTGGCCGTGCCGTTCTGTTCCAGCACCCAGCCCTCCAGGGCGCGGTCGAAGCCACCGTTTGCGAGCCTCTCGGCGCCCAGCGGCCGGAGCTCGATCTTCCAGGCCTTGACGAGGGCCTGATGGTCGCCGTAGCGGCCTTGCAGCCAGCCATTCCACTGGCGTTGCAGTTCGTCGTGGTAGACCGGCGCCATCCCGTCCAGTCCGCCCCAAGACCACTGGCTGAGCAGGCCGTTCTCGTTGTTGATCTCGACGATGGCAAGGGCGGGCTCGTCGACATAGCGCGTCTTGGTGTAGGGGTTCTCGTGCGTCAGCAGGTCGCGGGCGTAGTCGCGCTGCATCTGCAGCATGGGCGGGTAGAAGATGTCCACCCCCTTACAGAAGTCCGGCATGCCTTTCCAGGTAGGAACGCCCGGATAGACGCGGCTGACGTGCAGGTTCAGGTTGGTGTAGATGCCGCGCGCCTTCAGTTGCGCCACGAAGTAGTCCAGGCGCTCGAGCTGGGCCGGGGCGAGGGTGCGCTTGTCCGGGCCGAAGATGTTGTCGCTGATCCAAGGCGCATCCATATGATGGAAGCGCACGCAGTTGATGCCGAACTTGGCCAGGCGCGCCGCCACTTTCTCCGCGTCGGTGGGTTCGGGAAAACAGGCGCTGGTGCAGATGTTCGTACCGAGTAACCGTAGGCGTTTCTCGCCCGTGTAAAGGCGTCCGTCGCGGGCGGCCACGAAGCCGCGCGCCCCGGCCGGCTTGTCGAGCCAGGCGCTGACGTCGGTCACGCTCGGAGCGGCGTCATCCCAGGGCAGCACGAAGGGGATCAGGTTGAGCGGGTTGGGCCGTTCCTGGCCCCGCAGCGCTGGCACGATAAGCAGGCCGGACACCGCCAACCAGGCCGAGAGGACGTATGGACGCATCACGGTTCTCCGAGACGGATTACTCTTTCAGGCCCCACTTGTCGTGCAGGTAGCGCTGGATCGCCTCGGCTTCGTCGAAGCGCAGGAGCCGGTCGAAGATGAGGACCTCGGCGACGTCTCCGGCGAGATACTGCCCCTCCTCGGCCGTAGCACCCAAGACCGTCAGCCGGTCGAGCGCGGCGCGATGGAGCTCTTGCAGGCTGAACACCTGCGCCGGGTAAGCCTGCGGTGTCGCCCCGCCGGCGCGGCCGATCATCCAGTTTGGCAAGACCCATTCCTTGCCCTCGCCGGTGAAGCAGGAGATGAGGCGCTGCCAGGAAGGGCCGACGGCTTCCGGAGCCTGCGAGACGATCAGCATGGTGAGCGGTCCGGGGGCGCGTTTGAGGCCGACAACGCGCAGGTTGCCGGTGCCATTCCCGCGCATGACCGGCTTACGGTTGAGGCCGTCCGCGACCCATCTGACGCTGCGGGTCAGGTCGGCGGGCCGCGCCGCGCCCTGCTTGGGCGACTTGTCATGCCACACTTGCACCAGGCCGTCCGCTCCAGTCTCCACCGTGGCGGCATCCGCGGCATCCAGCCAGAGGACCAGACCCTCGGTGATCATGCTCTGCGCCGTGACCGGGCCGCGCGGGCTGTAGGCCAGGTCGCGGGGTGGCGCGGGCGCCGCCTCGGGGTCCTGCCAATCCGCCCCCGCCGTCCAGCGCGGTCCGCCGGACTCGTAGGCGCCCAGATCCGGGGCGGCGCCCTGGAAACCGTCGGTGATGCCGGCAATGGGCACCCCGGCGTCGAGGGCGAGAGAACCCGCTACCGGATAGCCGTCCCGATCTATCGCGCCCGGCCCGTTGTGGTCATACTCAGGCCCCAATTCGCCCTGCACAAACTCGGTAGGGTCCCGGCGCTGCACGCGGCCGTTGAGCAGGTTGTTGAGGATCCGCATGCCCTTCATCGTCGGGGTGTACTTGGCATAGCAGAAGTGGCCAAAGGGGCGGTGGACCTGGGTGACGGTGTTGTTGTAGATCAGATGGTTGAGAGCATCGCTGTTGATGTGGAAGCCGTCCCCGCCGCAGTTCCAGATCACATTGTGATGCACCACAAAGTCGCTGCTGAAGTTGTCCAGGTAGATGCCGTTGGCATTCGGGTTGTCGTGGACCCAGTTGTAGGCGATGATGCCGCCCTCGCCCTTGGTGCCCCAGCAGTAGATGGCCCCAGCGTCGTTGTTGAGCATGTTGCCGCTATAGATGTCATTGTATTCTAGGCGGATACGTTTGCTGTTGCCATGCTGGATGGTATCGCGCCCCGCCCGGAAGATGCTGCAGTGCTGCACGCGAGCCCCCACCGAGCGGGTCAGGTCGAGGCCACCCCGGCCGCTGCCCAGGTAGTTGGCGTCATGCACCACGCAGTTGACCAGGCCGTTGTTCTCGCCGGCCAGCAGCAACGCCGAGGTCGCTCCATAGGCGATCAGGCAGCGCCGCCACTCGTTGTCCTTGCCCGTAATGACGTTCCGCACCGGCGGCAGCTTCCCCTCCGCGTACTCCCGGACGTGCTCCACATAGCGCAGGCGGCAGTCCTCCAACTGGCAGTTCTGGGCCTCGGCCATGCTGACCGCCGCGGCGAAGATGTCCAGCCCCTTGACCTCGATGAAGCCCAGCTTGCCGAGGTCGCAGGCGTAGTCGCGCTGCTTGATTTCGACGCGGTGCTGGGCTGGCGAGTCGCCGCCAGGAGTCCACAGGTAGACCGTGCCCGTCGCCTCGTCCAGGAACCACTCGCCCGGGCGGTCGAGACCGGCCAGGCTGCCGACCAGCAGGTAGGGATTGCCGGCGCGCGGCTTGTACGGGTCTTCCGCGTGGTACGGATCGGCGTTCTTGGCGCGGCAGTCGCGATCGAAGCGGAACGAGACGCCAGGCTGGTAACCGGTGACCCGCCGGGTGGTATTGACCCACTCGCTGCCGGGCCAGAAGATGACGATGGCGCCGTTCCAGTCACCCGCCGGGAGGTTCGGGTCGGCCAGGGTGTCGTAGTCGGTGCCCGCCCCGGCCGTGGCGCGCTTCATATCCATGAGGTCGGTGAGCGTGGAGTTGGGCCAGCGCGCTTCCAGCATCATCTTGCCGTCAACGAAGAGCTGGATGAACTTCAGAGCGGTCTGCAGCTTGTAGATGCTGCCCTGCTGTACCTGCCAGACGCCGCTGAGCTGGTCGGCGCCGCTGAGCGTGACCTTCTGCTTGGGCAAAGCCGCAAACCGAATCGGCGCCAGCTCGGTGCCGGATCGCGCGGGGGTGAGCGTCTCGCGGTAGGTGCCTTCCCCGAGCCAGACCGTATCGCCCGGCCCAGCGGTCTGGCAGGCCTTGCCGAGGGTCTTGAAGGGCAGCGCCTGCGTGCCGGCGTTCGTGTCGGCGGCCCGGGCGTCCTCGGGCATCACGAAGTACTCAGCGGCCGACACCGATACGGCCAGCGCCAGGGCGGCAGTCAAGAGGGTTGCTTTGGTCATCGGTAACTCCATTGCACAAGGGTCCGACTTTCGCATCTCGTACCGAACTCCCGCAGGGCGCCCACGGGAGCCTTGTTCTCCCACTCACCGCCGAGGGGCCCGGCAGCAGGCTTTGCCCCGCGCCCGGCTGCAGCCGAACGGCCATCTCGCGCAGCATTTGCTCGGCCAGGAGGCGCACCTCGGGGTGCCCCTCCAGCGCCTGGGCCAAGTCATCCGTCAGACCCCGCTGGCGCAAGCGCTCCAGCACCGGCAGGCAGACAATATCACGGGTCCACGAGACCCCCACCAGCCGAATATCGGCCAAGCTGCGCACGTTGCCGTACGAACCGGTCGCTCCAGCCTGGATTTCGGCCACCAAGGCAGGGGAGGGCGGCCCGTCGGCCGTCACATGCAGCAGGATGCCGGGCTCGCGCGCAAAGGCCCCGCTGCGTACCGACTGCTCGATGAGGGTCATGATGTCAAGTTTGTCCACGTCTCTGACCAACTGCACCAGGGCCCGGGCGGGCGCGGCGAGTGCCGGGGGAATCTCATGCTTGTTGTGGCAGCGCACGGCGGTGCGGATCAGGTCGGCGAGGCCGGGTGCGACCTCGGGCAGGAAAGCGGCCTGCGCCAGAATCTCCACCCCGAGCTCGCCGTGGTCGACGGAGCGCGCGTCGGCGAAGGTGTTGAAGCGCCGGCACTGCTCGAAGCGGCCCACGTCATGCAGCAGCCCGGCGGCCTCGGCCAAGTCCTGATCCGGCAGGGACCACCCCAGTTCCGCCGCTACGGCGCGACATTCGGCGCCCACCCGCAGCGAGTGATCCAGCTTGAGCTGCATCATCGGGATCAACTGACCGTCAGCCGCCGCAAACGTCTGCGCGTAGGCATTGAAGCGGTAACGAAGTTGGGGCATGGGGAGGTTGGACATGTCTTCTCACTTGACCTGCTGACCACGGCCGACGGATCGGCGCGCCGTCCCTGGGTCTCCCGGGCTCAGAGGTTGCGGCAGTGGCGCAGGTAGCCCAGTTCCGGGGGCAGCGGCACGTTGTTGCCTGAATCGTCCTCGCCATACCCATGCTCGGCCAGGATGCGGATGTCCGCCAGAACGCGCCGGTCGCCGGTCAGACGCACCAGAATGTCGCTTTCAATGTTGATCTTCCGCTCCGCCAAAAGGGCGGCGATCGTGGTGCGCAGCGCCTCGTCGAAGGGGATATCGCGGCGCTCGCTGACACTATCCAGCGGCAACGGATGCCCGTGGATCACGATGACTTGGCGCTCGGCCAGGCGGATGAGCACCTCGCGGACGGCCTGCTTCCGGTCAGAAAACTCCCTCTCGATCTCGGCTAGGGACAGCGCGGCAACCTGCTCGTAGACCCGCTCCCGCTTTTGGCGGTTGATCCACTCGTTGGCACGGAAGAAGTCCATCGCCACCCCGGCATTGTAGGTCATCCCGCCACATTCCATGGTGACATCCGAGCCATAGTGAGCCACAATGACGGCCACCAAGGTGCTCGGACGAACGTGAAACCCGTGGAACCTGGGCACCGGCACCTCGATGCTGTCGATCTCGGCATACCGGCGCAGCATCTCGCGGCAGATATTGCGCGCCATCTGCAGGAAGCGGTAGCTGTTGCCCAGAGAGTAGTTCATGATCAGCTTGAGAAAGTCGCTATGGCCGTAGGGGAACTCCTGCGCGCTGAACAGCGACTGGCGGTACGGCAGGATATGCCGTTCGTAGAAGTGTACAAAGATCGTGCCGATGCGCAGCAGGTGCAGCACCGCGCTGATGTGACCGCGCAGCGCCGGCAACTGCGTGTCCAGCGTCTCGGTACTGCTGTCGCTGACGTAGGTATCGTAGAGGGACTGCAGGTTGTGGAAGCACACTTCCAGCCCGCGCAAACTCTCCTCACTCACGGGGTTGCCGACCAGCGAAGCGTAGTCTTCGGGCTTGGCTCGAGACACGATGCGCAGGAAACTGGCCCGCTCGGTGCCGTGCAGAAACTGGGTGGCGAGGGTCACCACGCGGGCCTTGCCGGTCTCCTGGTGCGCCCATGACCGATCCCGCGGCAGCATGCCGGGCGGCAGGCGCTCGGCGAAGCCTTCCGGGCCCAGGCCAGCGGCGGGAACCTGCAGCCCCAGCGCCTGCGCTTCCGCATACCAGGCCTTGAGGCTGCTCAGGAGCAGGGCGGACAGGTACGAGATCGCCGCCGCCGTCTCCGTCTCGAAGGTCGGCGCCAGCCCCTGTAGATGGTAGCCGTGCGCCGCATGGGCCACATGCAGCAGTTCGTAGCCGACCTGGGAGAAGTTCTTCAGCGCCGCGATACGGACGCGGAACACATACCACTTGCTGTTGGTGCGCGCGCCATAGGAATCGAGAAGCTCTTCAAGCTGGCTGGCCTCGGCGAGGATCTGCCCGAGCCAGGGCCGGGTCAGCTCACACTGCTCCGGACGCAGCGGCAGGCAACCGGCGGCAATACGAAGCAGGTGTCGCGCCCGGAGGCTGGTGAAATCGCGAAACTCGGGGTACTCGATCAAGACCAGCGCGGCGGTGGGCTCTGGCGGGGTTGTGTCGTGCGCTGCCTTCACCGTCAAAGTCTCCCCGCGTCGGTCGGGTCGGCCGCCGCTGACACCCGGCCTGCCGTGGCGGCTCAGGGCCGCTGGGCCGGAGCAGGCCAACGCCCGACCGGAAAGCTAGCCGCCCCGCGCCGTTTCGCAAGGGGGCTCGAGCGGGCGCAATTCAGCTCCGTAGGGGTTCGCTTGTCTGAGAACCGCAGAGGGTCGAGGGCCTGCCCGCCGTGGTGGGTCGAGAGACAAGTGTCCGAGTCCCCCCCGTCAATTCGATCCCAATTTCAATCTCGATCCGCCC
>CAILKC010000333.1 GCA_903834675.1 uncultured Victivallales bacterium
CGCACGTTCAAGTTGCGCGGCCTGTTGCTCTACCGCCTCATGGAGCAGGCCGTAGCACCTGCTCCATCTCCGTACTGCCAGAGCGTTGGGGACCCCTCCCACCACCCGTAGTGGCTACTTGCGCCAAGTGGATACCCCCTTGACATTAATGTCGCTAGAACCGCACGTCTCATCCGGCATGTCCGGCCGCAGCCTTGGGCTCGGCCGAACCCTATTCACTTGCCAGGGCCTTCTCCATCGCCGTGCGTAGCGCCTGCATCTGGTACGGCTTGCCCAGGAATGCCTGGGGCCGCTCGGGATGATCACCGGCCATGACCAGCGCCTCGTCGTAGCCGCTGGCCAGGATGACCCGCAGGCCGGGTGCGAGTTGGCGCAGAGCCGTCAGCGTTGCCCAGCCGTCCATGTGCTGCATGGTCAGGTCGCAGAGCACGCAACGGATGTCCGCCTGTCGCTGGCGGAACAATTCCAGCGCCTGGGAGCCATCCGGCGCGACCAGCACGGCAAAGCCCAGCCGCGTGAGCATGCTCGCGGCCACGTTGCGCACCGCCGCATCGTCCTCCACCAAGAGCACCGTGCCTTCCGGTGCCCGGCTCGCAGGCGGGTCGGCCTCGGCCACCGCCGTAGCCGACGTCACCGGGCCATTTGGTGCGGGCATGGCCAGCGGCAAGAAGACCCGGAAGACGCAGCCGTGGTCCAGTTGGCTGTCCACCGTGATGAACCCCCCGTGGGCGCGCACAATGCCGAGCACCACGGGCAAGCCCAGGCCCCGGCCGGTGAACTTGGTCGAGAAGAACGGGTCGAAGAGTTTCTCAATGTCCCGACTCGCGATTCCGCCGCCCGTGTCCGCCACGGCCAGGCAGGCGTAGGCAGGGTCTTGTGGTTGGCAACCGATGGGGAAACGGTTGACTGAGGGTATGTCTGCGGCGACCACCGTCGAGACCGCCAGGCGGGTGGTGCCGCCTTTGGCGCTGGTGGCCTCCCAGGCATTGGAGAGCAAGTTGGCCAGCACCTGTTGAATCTGGCTGGAGTTAGCGCATATAGCCGGGCCGGGCACGGGCAGATCGGTCTCGAGCACGACGCTTTTCGGCATGCCGGCGCTCAAGATAGGCAGGTTCTGGCGGCAGCTCTTGCAGAGATCCATCAGCGCAGGCGCCGTGGGTGTTTGCCCGAGGTAGGTCAACATCAGGCTGCTCACTTCCGCCGCCCGGCGGCTTGCCTGCATGGCGGCGTTCAGGGCCGCGAGCGGATTGGCACCCCGGAGCAGCAGGTCGTCCATGGCCAGCTCAAGGTTACCCATCACCACCATCAGTTGGTTGTTGAAGTGGTGGGCGATGCCGCCAGCCATGCGGTTCAGGCTGTCCGATTTGTGGAGTTGCCGGTCCAGGGCCTCCAGCCTATCCCTGTCGGCCTCCGCTTGCTTGCGCGCCGAGACGTCATGCAACAAGGCCACGGCATACTCCATCCGGCCATCCGCGTGCCGGACACAGCCCACCGCCAGATGGGTCCAGATGACCGTGCCATTCTTGCGGGTGAAGCGCTTCTCCAGCTGATACTGGTCGAGCTGGCCGGCGAGCAGCCGCTCGAATTGCGTGACATCCGCCGCCAGATCATCCGGATGGGTCATTTCCGACCAAGTCAGCCGCGTGATTTCATCCCGGGGATAGCCCAGCATGGAGCAGAGCCGCTGGTTGACGTCCACCCAGCCTTTTGACGGCGAGGTGATGGCGATCCCGTGCAAGGGCAAGTCGAAGTAGCTGCGGAAGCGTGCGGCACTCCTGGCCAATTCATCTTCGTCGCGCTTGTGCGTGCTAATGTCGCTCAGCACGATGCGGCAGACAGGCGTGCCGCCGTCAGCCCGCTCAGTGCTGGTTGCAGGGGCCTGCGCGGCGGTTGCGTCCAGGCGCACCCAGCCTGGAGTGCCCGTCGGGCTCACCAGGCGCAGTTCGCAGGTCTGCGGCTCGCCCGTGGCAAGCAGTTGTTTGAGATGCCGGTAGTAGATATCCTGGTCATCGGGCAGGATGAATTGGGGCAGCCGCCGGGTGACCAGCGCGCAGCGCGCCACGCCCAGCAGCGTCGCAGCGGCCAGGTTGGCTTCGAGGATGAGGCCCTGTTCGTCGAGGCTGACATAGCCAACCGGCGCCAGGTTATAGAGGTCGAAATAGCGCTCCCTCGCGGCGTCCAAATGCGCCTGGGCCAGGCGCAACTCATCGTTCTGCATTTCCAGCTCGATCTGATGCACGCGCAACTCGTGCAGCGTCCGTCGCATTGCGCCGGGGGACAGGGCTGCCACGTCTTCCGGCAGCAGCGCCGCGGCCTCTTCGGCCTGTCGGCGCAGGTCAGCGGCGGGGTCGAGTATCTGGTTACCAGAAGTCATCAGGAACTCTGTGATCAGCGCAAAACAAGTCCTGCCGCAGTTGCCCTTCGCGCGATTCACACAATAGTATCGCTGCTACGTCGCCTCAACCTTTGAGGTGGCCTGTTTGTTCGGCTCAGAACCGGCAGCGGCCTGAGGTTGAGTTGGGTGCGTGGGCCTCGATTTGACGATTGGACACCGGCACGTGGATGAGTCAGATACGACCGCGTCGGCGGCGGTGGCGGCCTCTGGGGGGCATGGGGTTCGCGCCCTGGTGGCCCGGCTGCTGGTTTTCTGCGCCTGCCTGATGGTTTTCCTGTCGTTGGTACCGGGCTCTTACGACCCGGTGGACTGGGAGATTCTGGCGGGCGGGATGGCGTCACGGACGTACACGGGGAACTGGCTGGGCGTGCTGGGCGTGCTGGTGGGCCGCTGGAGTCTGCTGCTGTTCGGTTTTGCGGTGTATCCGGTGGTGCTGTTAGCGCTTTTGGCCAGTGTCCGGAGGTTATTGTGGCGGCGCGGTTTGCGCCAAGTCAAGTGGGATTATTGGATTGGCCTCGGGCTGGTGCTGGTTGGCAGTGCCATGCTGCTGGGCATCTGGCCGGATATAGGGCTGGACTGGGCCGAAGCGGTGAACATCGGTGGGCTGCCCGGTGGGGTTATCGGGCAGCGGCTGTGTGCCCCCGGGGACGGCCTGATGCGGGTGATTTTGAACGCCGCCGGCAGTGCCATGATCTCGGCGTCTCTGGCGCTTGCCGGGTTGCTGGTGGTGTGGGCACACGACTGGCATGACGTGGTCTGGCCGTGGCTGAAGTCGTGCTGTCAGAGTGAGGCCAAGACGAGCGCGGCAGCCACGGTTGAGGCCGGGGGGGTGGATTCCAGCCCCCTGGCGGCGCGGCGCCGGGAGCGGTCTGCCAGCGGGGAGGCGGAGCGCCAGCCAGAATTCGACCTGGCCGCAGGGGGCGCCAAGCCGCAGGACGAGCCCGCCCACGCCGCCGCTACGGCGCCCCCGCCCGGCGCGGTTACCGAGCCAGCGGCGCCGGCGAGCCCGCCCGCGGCCCGGCCGGCTCATGCTCCCCGCTCTCGGGGCGCCTACCTGCTGCCGAGCATCGAACTATTGAAGGCGGATGCGGGGGAGAGTTCGTTTGGCGATCCGGTTGAAGTGGAGCACAAGAAGAAGGTGCTTCAGGATACG
>CAILKC010000334.1 GCA_903834675.1 uncultured Victivallales bacterium
CGGCGGACGAGGGGCGGAATGGGAAGCGGTTTGGGTCATACGAGGTTGCTGCAAGTCTCATACAAGCAAACCCCTACGGAGCTGACTTGCGCCCCCGCGGGTGGCGAGTACTCAGGTCCAAGGGTTCAGCAAGGCCCCTGCGTCGTTCACTTGGTGCGTTGCAGGTCGGCGTCGCGCAGCAGTAGTTCGCCGACGAACTCGCCGCTGAGGGTCCAGCGCAGTTCGCCATCCTGGGGCAGTCCTTCCGCGGCGATGCTTCGGCGGTAGGAGCGCCAGCGTTCGGCGGAGAGGTTGTCCAGCGGGCAGTGCAGCAGGGGCCGTTCGATGCCGTCCTTGCCCCGGTGCAGGAGGCGCAACTCGGCGTAGCCTTGCAGTGGGGAGCTGCTCCGGCAGGTGGCCTGGACCTGGAAGCGCATTCCGGCGTACGCCTTGATTGGCCGTGCCAGCAGGGCCATGGGCAATGGCTTGGTCGAGGTCAGGCGGAAGACCCGGATTGGGCGCTCGTCCTTCTGGTCGTCACGGACGCTGGCGGTTTGCCGGGCGGGGTCGGTTAGCCGCACGGTCCAGTCCCGCAGCCGCGCCGTCGCGGTAACCAGCCCGGCCCGGTCGGGCGCGGCGAGGCAACCGGCGTTACAGGCTGGGGACGCCAAAGGGCCAGCATTGACCGCCGCCAGCTCCACGATCCTGGGTTGCGCCTGCCGGTAGAGGTAGCCCGCACTGGCGACGGCGGTCAACAGCAGCGCCAACAACGCCGCCGCGCCCCGGCGCCAACGCCGGGCGGAGCGGACCGCGCGATCGAGGCGCTGGATGGTGATTTTCTGGTCGCGCACCGCTTCCCGGCTGGGCGGATGAAAGTCGAGCACCTCTCGCAGCGGCCTCGGCGCACCACTGGCCGCCACTTGCAGGAAGTACGCCGTGCGCAGGGGCGGTGCGGCTTGCTCCACCGCCCGCCGATAGGCCTCCAGGTCGAAGGCTACACGCCGGAAAAACACCTCCTTCCGCTCCTCGTCGAAGATGCAGTACGAGGCGCGCACATCGCCGTCCCGCGGCTCGCCAACGGCGCCGACGTTGACGATGTAGCGCTTGTGCTCCTCGAAGGAAAAGTCCTGCGGCTCCAGCCAGTGTGGGGTGCCGCTTTGGCCCAGCACAAACAGCCCAGGCACATGGCTATGGCCGACAAAGAGACAGGGTTCCGTCGTGGCGGCCCAGGCCGCGCTGGCATCCGCGGCCTCGAGCAGGTAGCCGAAGGTCGCCGGGCTGGCGGGGTTGCCATGGCTGCAACGGTAATCCGGTCCGGTGAGGAGGTACGGTTGGGTCCGCAGGAAGGAGCGCGCTTTACGATCGACGCGGCTGGCCGTCCAGTCGATCATCTTCCGGGCCGACGCATTGAACACCCCCGGGTCCATGCGGCCGGCGAGCACGGCGTCGTGGTTACCGAGCACGAAGTGACCAATGCGAGCGTAGGCCTGTTCGAGCACCTCGGCTGGCTGCGGGCCGTATCCCACCAGGTCGCCCAGGCTGATGATGCGGTCCACGCCCACGCTGAAGATGTCGGTAAGCACGACGTTCAGTGCCGGAAGGTTAGCGTGGACGTCGGACAGGATCGCCGTTTTCAAGCAAAATACTCCCCCCCGCAGCCCGCGGCACCGCTCAAATACGGTCTGCCCCCGTCATCTCTAACTCCAGCGAATCCGCCTCCCCGGCGATTGAGAGCACGATATCCCGCGCCAACTTCGGGGTCAGGCGCAGGGCCGGCACGGTCTCACGCATGACCACGATGTCGTTTCCCTTCTCGTCTTTCTGGGTGTAGAACTTCCCATAGCGGGCCGTGAGGTTGCGCCGGGCGATGCTGTCCACGACTTCAGGCCGCAGGGCGCCGCACTCGGTGTACATGGTGGTGAGCGGCTTGCCGCTGGAGTCCAGTTCGCTAAAGGTCACCACGATCTGCTGTTTCCTGCCACCCTCCAGGGCCATGCGCAGGTAGAGATAGGCATTGTCCTCCCAGGTGATCTCGGTAGCCAGGTTCCCCAGCGCCTGCCGAAACAGCCGACAGCCGTCCGGCTCGCCGTTGGGATCGGCCAGGGCGAGCGCCAGCGCCTCGGGCTCCTGGTGCTCGCGGCGATAGGCCTCAAGGTCTGCCAAGGCGTGCTCCCATTCATCGGGGGCGTAGCCGATGGCCAGTCCGGTCAGCGCCTCCAACGCCTGGATCGCGGCGCCGCGCAGGCCGCTGTGCGTCCGCACCACCTGGAGCAGCAGCGGCGCGGCCGGTGCGTACCCCCAGGCTTTGACCACCATGATCGCGGCCCAGCGCACATTCTCGGGCAATGACCCATCGCTGAGCAACGGCACGACCTGCTCGGCGACCGCCGAACCGCAGCGCTCCAACTGTTTCCGAGCCTTGGCACGGGTACGGAAATTACCGAGTTCACGAACCCACACCGTCACGTCATCCCTGCCTGGCATGGCTGCTGCCTCCCTGACTTCGCGGCGCCGACAGGCGGGGGCAAGACCACGAAACGCCGCCGGTCGCAACCCGCCTACCTTACAGCCTGTGCCCCCACCTTGCCCACGCCGACGCGCCAACACCAGGGCGGTTTCTTCTTTCGGGCGCTAAGCGCCTTGGAGCCGGCGGTCTCCGCCGTATCCCCTGCCCTGCGTCTCGCTCAAGATACCGCGAACCAGGCCCCTGCGGGTCCTTGGCATCGCGGGCTCCAGGGACACGGGGATACCGCGAACCGGGCCCCTGCTCAAGATACCGCGAACCAGGCCCCTGCGGGTCCTTGGCATCGCGGGCTCCAGGGCCGGGGCGGGTACCCCAGGCACACGACTCAACATCTGGTTGACCTCCCGCGTTATCACTGCAGCATCGGGAACAGAAGAGCAGGCTGTTGCTCTAAGGAACTATTGCGCCGCTTCACGAGCCATCAGATGAACGGAGTCTGTCTGTACAAGGAGAAGATCACCATGATCCCCCGCTCGCTGCACCTTACCGCCACCCTTTGGCGCGCCGTTTTGGCGGCCGTTCTGCTGAGCTGTTTCGGTCCAGCGCCGTTACGTGCGGCCGATGACGCCATCGCGGTCGCCCAGAAGCTGGAGGAAGCCTTCACCGCCGTCGGCGACAAGGCCAAGCCCGCGGTTGTGGTCATCACCAACCGGCAAAATGGTCCCGACCCGAACTCGCAACAGATGCCACCGGAACTCTATCACTACTTCGGCATTCCCATGGAACCCGGCCCCGACCAGCAGCAGCAGCGCCCCGACCCCCGTGAGCGGCGCGGCGGCAAGCCGCGGCCCCAGATCGCTGGCAAGGGCTCCGGTGTGATCATCCGGGCGGACGGCTACATCGTGACCAACTACCACGTCATTCAGGGCAATGCCGCCCTTGAGGTCCGCCTGGAGGATGGCCGTATCTTCGACAGCGAACGCGACCCCAAGGAAGTCCTGATCGTCGGGTTTGACGAGGACACCGATCTGGCCGTGCTGCGGGTCGGCAACGGCGCCATCAAGGACCTGCCCGTCCTGCCTTTTGCCGATTCGGATAAGGTCCGCGTGGGCCAATGGGCCATCGCCATCGGCGCCCCCTTCAACCTGGATTACTCGGTCACGATCGGTAACGTCAGCCAGAAGGGGCGCCATGACACCGGCATGACCACCTTCGAGAACTACATCCAGACCGATGCGTCCATCAACCCGGGCAACAGTGGCGGGCCACTGCTCAACATCAACGGCGAGATCATCGGTATCAACGAGTTCATCATGACCGGCGGTATGAGCCGCGGCAGCGTCGGGGTGGGCTTCGCCATTGCCAGCAATCTGGTGCGCCAGGTCAGCGACCACCTCATTGAACACGGCGAAGTGATCCGCCCGTTTTTGGGCATCAGCATGCAGCCCTTGGAAGGCGGCCTCGGCAAGCAGTTCGGGGTCGAACAAGGCGTCCTGGTCAGCGAGGCGATCGCTGGCGACCCGGCGGACAAGGCCGGCATCAAGGCCGGAGATGTCGTCACCCATATCGGCGACAAACCGGTGCGGACCCCCCATGACCTGCAATTCGCTGTCCTGGCCTACAAACCCGGGGATAAGATCCCGGTCCGCTTCATCCGCCAGGGGGAAACCAAGACCGTCGAGGTCATCGCCCGGCAGCGCGGCAAGGGCGACGCGGTGGCGGCCAACGTCGGCGGGCGGCAGGACATGCTGGATAAGGTCGGACTCACGGTCGAAGCCACCCCGGATGGCCTCTTCATCTCGGCGGTCGTCTCCGGTAGCGCCGCCGACCGGGCCGAACTGCGGCGCGGAGACCGTATTATCGAAGTGAACCAAGTGGAAACCAAGACCGCAGAAGATGTCTTCGCGGCGCTCCAGAAGACCCGCGGTAACGTCGCCGTCTTCTACGTCGACCGGCGCGGCAGCAAGCGCTTTGTCGGGGTCGATCTCACCGCCAAGCCGGACCAAGAGGACAAACAGAAGTAGCCCTGGCGCGCAGCGGACCTACCGGGCGCCGGGGCGCTCACGGCTCGATGCGGATCTCCACCCAGACGAGCTGTTGCGCGGGTTGCCCGGCGGGCTGCTGCAGGAACAGGTCGTTGCGGCCAGCGCGGACCGCGTCCAGCGGGCAGGCCAACTTCAGCGCCCGGACCGCGCCGCCGCCGACGTGTGAGATATCGTCCGCGGTCTGTGCCGGGGCGAGAGCCGTGCCGTTCAGGGTGCCGGTCAGGCTGGCCTCGCCGACCCCATCACGCTTGGCCAGGCCGACCACCGCCCAGACGCTGCCGGCCGCCGGTCGCGGCCCGAGTTGCAGGCTGAACGAGCCGCCTGCCGGTGCTTCCACCGGCAGGCAGACCCCGTTCGGAAAGCCCGCCGGAACCGTGTCACGGAAGCAGACCGGGTGTCGGCGGGGGGCCTTCTGGACGGCCTCCGCGCTGAGGCCCTCCCGCAACAGCCGCGCGTAGTCGTCTTCGCCGACCGGTCGGGTCTGGCTGTCCATCCAGTTGAACAGATAAAGGCTGTCGGCGCCCCGCTGCCGACTGGCGGCGGCAAAACCGCGGGCAGCCGCCAGGTCATTGGCGACAGCGGCCCCGCCCGGCCAGGGCCGCGAGTTAAACTCCAGCCCCGGCGCTACCGTCACCCGCCCGGCGGCGTCACCCAGACGCTCGTGCCAAAGCTCTACCGGGATGTCGAAATCCGAGGTGGTCCAGAACGGACAGGGAACCAGCATATCCACCAGCCCTTCTCGGGCCCACTGCACGCCGTCCATGCCCAGACCCGCGGCGGCATCGGGGTGCGCCGGCACCCGCGCTCCCAGCCGGATACGGTGGCCGCGTTTGGCGGCCCAGGCGTCCACCCGGGTGCGAACCTCGCGCATAAAGTCGGTCAGGACCTGCGCCTCCTCGCGTTCCCGGCCGGGCGTGAGGTGGTAGCCGAAGCGCATCCAGTCCAGCTCGAGGCCATCCGCGTCGTAGCGTTCCAGGAGTTCGTCCACGAAATCCATCTGGTGGCGGCGCACATCGGCATGCACGTAGTTCATGGCGCGGTTGCTCCAAGGCGAGCCCGAGCCGTTGGGCACACGCCAGAACTCGGGGTGCTGGCGCCAGAAGCTCGAATGCAGATAGTTCGTGGGGTTGTCGGCGTTGTGCAGATCGTTCATCCGCATCGAGATCCACGGCGAGATGCCTTTCTCCCGGCAGCGCGCGATCCAGATGGTGTAGGGATCCAGCCCGGCCTCGGCCAGGCGCTTGCCGTTCGTCGGCCACAAATCCGTGGGCTCCTTCCCCTCGACCGGGTCCCAGATCGCCTCGCGCGTCCGGCTGCGGAAGCTGGCCCGCATCGCATTCGGGCAGAGGAAAAGGTGTGTCACCGTCGTGCCGGCATACTGGTCGATGAACCGCTGCAATCCCGGCAGGTTCATCTGGTCCGGCTGTCTTGAGCCGAAGAAATGGCTGTCGTCCTCGTTGATCACGAACAGGTTACGCATGGCACCCTCCGGTTCAC
>CAILKC010000335.1 GCA_903834675.1 uncultured Victivallales bacterium
CGCATCGGTGATCACCACGATGATCTTCTGCGCCTCGGCGCGCCAGGTCAGGTCGGTCAGCGCCAACAGCACCGCATCGAACGAGGTCTCCGGCATGTCGCCGCCGCCCTCGGCAGCTAAGGCGTTGATCTTACTCTGGAAGACAGCGACGTCGGTAATGAAGTCCTGGTCGACCATCTCATCGTCCTTGAACGAGACCAGGGCGAAGCGGGCATTGACGCGGCGCGCCGTGATCTGGTTGACGAAGGCTGTCGCCTTGGCTTTCATGGTGCCGATCTGGCCGGACATGCTGGAGGTGTCATCGAAGCAGATGACAATGTCCGCCACCGAGCCCGCAGTGCCGGCGCAACTCACCGAGGTGATGGTCTGCCAGACGCCGTCTTCGGCCGCCGCAAAATTGGACTTGGTGAGCTCGCAGGCGCGGCCTGCGGCGCTGTCGACGCGGACGGTGGCGGTGATTTCGGGGAAGATGTACGAGGCCGCATAGCCGACGGCCATGACATGCACGAAGTCGTCCTCGCCCTGATCGCAGACGAAGCCGCCATAGGGCGCCTGGTAAGTGCCATCGTCACAGTCGGTCAGGCCGGTGGTCGACGTCTTGCCGATCGGGAGGGTGGCGGTGGGGTCGGTGACGGTGACGATGACCTTGCGCCAGAGGCCATCGCGGGCCGTATCGCTGGTGCTGTAGGTGACGGTGTAGAGCGAGGTGATGACATGCACAATCTCGTCGACGAACGCGCCGAAGTCGGCCGTGTCGATATTCTGCCAGTAGCCGCCCGTGTCGACGGCCAGGGTCTTGATGTCGTTCGCGGCGCCGTAGGCTTTCGCTTTCGCCGACTTGCCGTCGTTACCGAGCAGGTCGCCCTTGCCGAGGTTGGGGCCGACCGCGAAAACAGACCCCCCCATGGCTTTGACGGCCGCGATGGTGGGGGCCATGTCGTAGTCGGACTTGCCCGAGGCATCGCTCAGCGTATGCACGGAAGCATCCGTAATCACCACAAAGATACGCTGCGAGCCCAGGCGCCAGGTCATGTCCCGCAGCGCCAGCATGATCGCGTCCAGCGGCGACTCGGGATAATCGTCCCCCCCGTCGGCGACCAGGGCACTCACGGCGGCCTGGAAGTTCGCCACGTTGCTGGTGAGGTTGAGGTCGAAGTCGACCTCGGCTTTGTCGCCGAAGGAGACCAGGCCGAAGTGGGCGTCAACGCCGACCGCGACGATGTCGCTGGCAAACTGCGTCGCCTTCTCCTTCATGGTGGTGATCTTGCTGGACATGCTGCCGGTGTCGTCGAAGACGATGACGATATCGGCTACCGAGCCACCCACGGAGGCGCAGGTCACCGAAGTCAAGGTTTGCGGCACGCCATCCTCGGTCACCGCGAAATTGGCGGCCGTCAGATCGCAGCTACGACCTGCGACCGTGTCGACGCGCACGGTGCTGACGATCTGCGGGAACCCGCGGCCGGCGATGTATCCGGTGCTCATCAGATGCACGAAGTTCCAGAGCGAGGCATCGCAGTCGACCAGCACGCTGGGCAGGGTCACCGTCTTCTCGACCGTGACCGCGTAGAGCGCGCCCGCACCGGCGGTGACCGTGTACGTCAGGGTTTGCCCGCCGTAAGTTGGGTTGGCGTAGACTTGGAATGACAGCGGGGTCGTATCGCCGTTAGCCAGGGAAGCCACGTACTGGGTTGTGCTGCCACCGCCGTAGATCGATAGCCCGGCCGGCAGCGCGACGGTCACCGGTAGGTTCGTCAGCGTCCTCCCGGTCAGGTTGGTCAGCGTCACGTTCACCGAGAAGGGGTTGGGGCTGAAG
>CAILKC010000336.1 GCA_903834675.1 uncultured Victivallales bacterium
CCTCACGGTGACCGCCCGCTGGATAGATCCCGACCGCCGCACTGGCCCGCTGAGTCTATTCGGCCGCCAGGCGGAGGAGAAGACGAAGGACCTCCTCGAAGCCGCCATGCGCCCCGAGGGCCGCGGCCGGGTGCCGGAGATTGTCGCTGCACGCCTCCAAGCCGCCATTCCGCGGGACATCGAGGACCTGTTGTCCCACCTGGAAGAGCGCGGCCTCGCCGCCAAGGCCGATGCCGAGGAGCTGCTCACGAAACGCGGCCTGGCCGAGGCGGAATCCATGCGCCGTATCCTCGAAGACCAGCGCCGCCGGGTCGCAGCGGAACTCGGACGCACCGCCGACCAACAGCTCTTTTTCGATTTCCCCGAACTGGAACGGCGCCAGGTCGAGTCCAACCGGCGCTACTGGCAACGCTGGCTGGAGAACGTCGATGGTGACCTGCAACGCGAACCAGCCCGAATCCTCGACTTCTACAAGGTGACCTCGTTCAGGATCGAACCCGTGGGTCTGGCCTACCTCTGGCCCGTTACAGGATGATAGAGATAGGGACTGCTGTGAGCAACGGGATGGAGAAGCGGAGGATGTGTGCAGGGGCTCTGCCCCCGTGCCCCCGCCGGGGGAGCGCGCCCCCCACGGACCCCCCGGAGAACTGCGCGGCGCCAGGCATCCTGCTGGCCAGCAGGACACCGGCGCCGCGCAGGGCTGCCGACGCGGGTACGCGTGAAGAGGCGAAGCCGGCCGGTGTTTCAACCTCCAATGGCGCCCACGCGGGCGGCGCCGATGTGCCGGCCGTGGCGGCTCCGCCGACCGGTCCCGGCATGTCTGGCGCCGGCCGCATGCCCGAGGGGTCCGGGGAGTCCACGACGCCCCGGCGGGGTCCGGGGCAGAGCCCCGTCCGAGCTACGATGACATGACACAGACGGCGAACAACGATCCGGCGATTCGCGATCACCAGGCTTGGCTGGGGTATCTCCAGCCGGATGGGCTGGTGGTATCGCCTGCCGCGTTGGTTGATGCGCAGGTGTTCCTGGAGCGGAACACGCTGCCGTTGCAGGAGCGTTTCCTGGAGTATGTGCAGGAGGTGGGCCCGGGCGGCGAGGATGGCGACGAGGTCGCGTCCATCCAGCAGGTTGTGGACTTCGTGCGGGGTTTCCTCGAGTGGCCCGACGACTGTCTGGTGGGCCTGACGCCCGAGCGGCCCATCCCCGACACGCTCAAGGTGGCCGTGCAGGAGGGGGAGACCCTCGCTCCGACGTTTGCCTTCCTGGACCCCAGGGCCGTGGCCCCGGCCAGCCCGTGGCTGCTGCTGGTGCGGGTCCTGGCCACCGGCACCAAGCTCGATGTGCGCGCTGCGGTCGACGAGCGCTCCTGGGTGGCCTCGCCCAGCCAGCGCTTCGAGCGGCTGCTGCGCGATACCGGGGTGCCCATTGGCCTGCTGGTCAATGGCATGCACCTGCGCCTGGTCTATGCCCCCAAGGGCGAGAACGCCGGCAGCCTGACCTTCCCCGTGGCCGCCATGGCCGAGGTCGGCGGGCGGCCCATCCTCGCCGCGCTGCAGATGCTGCTGCACGCCTACCGGCTGCTCGGCGCCCCCAGCGCGGTGCGCCTGCCGGGGCTCCTCCGCAAGAGCCGCGACTACCAGGGCCGGGTCTCGACCGACCTGGCGGGACAGGTCCTCGATGCGCTCTATGAGCTCCTGCGCGGCTTCCAGGCAGCCAATGAACGCACCCGCGGTGAGCTCCTGCGTCAGGTCCTTGCCGAGCACCCGGATGATGTCTACGGCGGCCTGCTCAATGTCCTCATGCGAATGGTGTTTCTGCTCTATGCCGAGGACCGCGGCCTCATGCCCGGCTCGGATCTCTACGTGCGCCATTATTCGGTCCATGGCCTCTTCGAACGCCTGCGTACCGACAATGAACACTACCCCGACACCATGGATCACCGCTATGGCGCCTGGGCACAACTCCTGGCACTCTTCCGCGCAGTCCATGGCGGCTCCCGCCATCCACTCTTCGCTATGCCCGCCCGCAGCGGCTATCTCTTCGATCCCGACCGCTTCCCATTCCTGGAAGGCGGACGGGGAGAAGCAGAAGCAGGGGCTCCGCCCCCGAGCCCCCGCCGGGAAGGACCAGCGGCCCTTCCCGGACCCATCCCATCTTCTTCAGTCGCGAACGCACCCGCTCTGCGTGCGGCCACGTTCGCAACTGAGGGTGGCCGGCCTGCGGACAGCGCGCCCGCGCCTGGCGCGGAGGCGGTCCGCAGGGCAGCAGGCCAAGGGGCAGCGGACGGCACACCGGCACCGCCCGCGTTGGCCGGTTCCACCAACGTGGTTGGTCTGGGATTCACTCCCCCACGCGTACCCGCGTCGGCAACCCCGTGCGGCGCCGATGTGGCGGCCGTGGCGGCTACGCCGACCGGTTCCGGCACGTCTGGCGCCGCGCGGTTCTCCGGGGAGTCCGGGGGGGCGCGCTCCCCCGGCGGGGGTCTCGGGGGCAGAGCCCCTGCTGTTCCCGCCTCCCCCTCGACCCTCGACACACGTCCCGCTCTTCCTCTCGTCAGCGATGGCGTGGTGTTTCGGGTGCTGCGGAATCTGCTGCTGCTGGGTGGGGAGCGGTTGTCGTATCGGACGCTCGACGTTGAAGAGATCGGCAGTGTCTATCAGACGGTGATGGGGTTCCGGCTGGAGGTGGCCACGGGCACCTCGGTGGCCCTGACTGGCAAGCGCAAGCACAAGAGCGAGGTCCCGGCGCCGGTCGTGGTCGATCTCGATGCCCTGCTGGCGGTGCCCGGCGACAAGCGCGCCAAGTGGCTCACGGAATGTACCGACCACGA
>CAILKC010000337.1 GCA_903834675.1 uncultured Victivallales bacterium
GCCCTACATTTACGCCGAGGTCGCATGGGCCGCCCCTTCAGGGCTCAATCCTCGGGGAGGACAGGGACCCAGGGCGTTGCCCTGGGCTGGTATGAAACGCCCCTTTGGGGCTGAATACCTCGGCCCATCCTTATTGCACAGGTCGAGAAACAGCCCTGGGCCATCGTCGGCAATGCCAGCGAAGTTTGCCGCGGACCGTGGAGGGCGAACCTCGCCCCGGCGCGCCGTTACCCCAACGGCGGGAAGGACTGCAACACGGTCCAGGGGTGCAGGATGAAGCGCTCGATGGTGCGCGGCGGGTTGGCCCGGATGCGTTCGGCGTCGGCCAGATACTGCTCGCGGCTGCGGCCAAAGAGCACGTGCTGGGAGACCTGGGTGGCGTAGGCCAGGGGCACCACGTGGGCGAAGTCCGTCACCTGGAACTCCACCACGGGGCCCTCCAGAGCCGTATTCTTGTAGTAGTAGAGATGCGGGGTGCGCCAGGAGGCGCCCAGTTCGGCGCTGACGGGTTCGCCGGCGTGCCAGGCGGCCTCGAGGCTGAGTTGGTGGGTGGCGAGGTGGTCGCGATGGCGGTCCCTCTCGCCATGGGTGAACAGGGCCTGTGGCCGGGCCTCGCGGATGACCCGGATGACGGCCTTAAGAGTGGCCTTATCGTTGACCAGGCCCATGTCGGGGGCGCCGAGGTTGACGTAGCGCTGCACGCCGAGGACCTTCTGCACCTCGTCGCTCTCCTTGGCCCGCGTGGCCACGATGGTGTCCCGCATCTCGAGGCGCGGATAGCCCTCGCAGCCGTCCGTGCAGATGACCACCGTGACCGCAGTCCCCGTGGCGCTCAGCTTGGCGATCGCTGCCGCCATGCGCAGTTCGTCGTCCGGGTGTGCCCCGAACACCAGCACACGCTCATAGTGCATCTGACCGTCTCCTCAGTCTAGGGCAGAACCAGGATCTTGAACTCGCCGCGAGCGTAGTTCTTGGCGCTCGAGGTAAAGGTCCAATCGCGGGTTGGGCCCTCCGAGTTGCCGATGCCGACGTCGTTGCCCTTGCCGTTGCCGAAGCGGTTGAAGCAGAGGATGCTGTGCTTACCCTGCCAATTGTGGATCTGCATGCAGCCGTAACCCGGCGACGCCTCTGGGCTCATCACGTCGCCGAAATCGTTGACCTTGTCGTCGGCGTTGGGAACCTGGCTGGCGTTCGCCGGCCCGTAGTTACAGTCCCAGAACTCGAGGTTGCAGCCCTCCGCATACTCGCCTGCCGCGACCCCGGGCACATTGCTCTTCACCAAGACGCCGCTGACCTTCATCTGAAACCGCGCGCCGCTGGCCTTGGTGGGCACGCCCATCTTGCCGATCTCGGGGGAGAAGGGGTCCATGGCGACAAAGACATACGTCTCTTTGCCGGCCAGATCTTGAAGAGCCATGAAATAGGCGATCTTCTTGAAAGGCCCTTTGAAATCCGCCGAGTGGTCCTCGTCGTAGACGAAGCGGGTGCCGCCGTCGCTGAGTTGGGAGGCGGTGGGATCGAAGGCGTAGACCAGCTTGTAGGCCTTGGCCTCTTCGGGCAGGTAGGTGGCGAACACCTCAAACTTGGGCATCGTGCCAAAGCGCAGCGGCGCTGCCGGCAGGCCCTCGGCGTTGGCCAGGTTGACCCCTACCGGGTTGTTGGCCCAGGCATAGTAGACCATGGCCGGCTGGGTCACCTCCGGCGAACGCACCACGACCGTATCCGTGCCCTCGATCACCGCGCTGGCCTTCACCGGCACGCCGTTCGCACCGACCAGGGCAAAGCCGACCAGCTCCCCGCCGCCCTTGACGGCCAGCGGCGCACCGCCGGTGTCGAAGCTGACCCGCGCCGTGCCGTCGCGGAATTCGCAGGCCTTGAACACCGGCCCGCACCAGGCAAAGCCGGTCTTACCGTAGGTGCTGTGCAGGGCCAGGCGGGCCAGACGGTCGCCGACGTCCTGCTTGTTCTTCGGGTGAATGTCCTTTTCCTCGCCGATATCGATGGTGATGGCCGTCCCGGTGTTGGGGACTTCCTTGGCGGTGTTCATGAAGGACTCGCGGATGTCCGGCCAACCGCCTTCCTCTACCGGTCTCTGCCACGGCGCCATGAAGTTGGGGAGCTGCACCAGGTAGAAGGCAAGGTCTCTGCCCCAGGCCTGCCGCCAGGAGGTAATCAGGCGCTCCATCTGCCCCCGGTAGGCCTTGCCCCGCCCGGCGTTGGCCTCGCCCTGATACCAAATCGCACCCCGCACGGCGAAGGGCGCCAGCGGGTGGATCATGGCGTTGTACAAGTTCGCCGGATAGTTCGGGTCCTTGCGCGGCTGAACCGGCCCCCGCGGACGCGCGGGTTCCTTGCCCTGCTTGCCGCCCTTGACCCATTCGTCGTAGGTCTTCTTCGCGGTCTCGAAGGCGGCTTTGGCGGCCTCGGGGTCATAGGTCTTGTCGCGGGCGTCGTACGACTCTTTGCTCTGCCGAACGACCGCATCGTCCTTCTGGCTCTCCCACGGGGTCCAGGCTTCGATGCAGGTGCCGCCCCAGGATGAGTTGATCAGGCCGATGGGAATATCGAGGTCCTGGTAGAGCTTGCGGCCGAAGAAGTAGCCCGCGGCGCTGAAGGGCCCCACGGTCTCCGGCGAGCATTCGGCCCAGGCCCGCACGCCGCACTCGGTCTGCGGTTCCTGCGCCGTCACCAGGTTCACCCCGAGCAGGCGGATCCGCGGGTACTTGGCGGCGGCGATCTCCACCTGGGCGTTGGTGGAGTTCGCCACGTTCCACTGCATGTTGGACTGGCCGGAGCAGAGCCAGACTTCGCCGCTGAGTACGTCCTTCAGTTCGAGGGTGTTCTTCTCGCCCTGGACGGTGACGGTGAAGGGCCCGCCGGCGGCGGGGGTCTTCAGGTCCACGCGCCACTTGCCGTCAGCCGCGGCGGTCGCCGCGCCGCTGGCGCCCCAGGAACCCGTGACCGTGACCTTCTCGCCGGGAGCGGCCCAGCCCCACACCGGCGCCTCGGTCTCGCGCTGCAACACCATGCGGTCGGAAAAGAAGGTCGGTAGCTTGACCTCTGCCAGCAGCGTTGCCGCCGTAGATGCCAGCAACAACCCTACCCATGCGAGTCGTCTCATGTGTTCGTCCTCTTGTGCGCGTGGTCGGTACGGGGCAGAAAACGTCATAGCTTACTGGCGGGGGCGGCCCGGCGCAAGGGACAGAGGCGGCCGAGAGCGCTCAGTTCCGTGGGTGGTGACGAGTCAGGTCCCAGGGTTCAGCGGGGCCCCCGGCTGGGGCCGGACATACCGGAATGAGACTTGCCGCCGCGGTTCCCATTCCGATCCGGCCGGGACGCGCCGGATCGCCTGGAGGGCGGCCCTGCGTGGCCGCCGCGGCGCCGACGCAGCGGCGCCCTCCAACGCCCCTCGTCCGCTGCGGCGGACTCCGGGCGGAATGGGACGCGCCTGGTGTCATACGAGGTTGCTGCAAGTCTCACACAAGCAGGATCCCCGGCTGGTGCCGGAGATGACCGCCAGAGAACTCCGGTGCCCCGGCCGGGGATTCTGCCATTCGTCATTGGCCATTGGTCATTCGACCTTCTGCGGTGCTCAGCCGTGGTCATCGGCTAGGGCTCCTGAATGCCAAGGTCGGCCAGGGTGACGTCGGCCAGTCTACGGCGGATGACGTCGGGACCGGCGGGCTCGAGCAACGCCGCGGCGAAACTCTGCTCCACCGCCACGCAGCGCATCCCCGCAGCCTTGGCGGCGCTGACGCCATTGACGGCGTCTTCGACCACGCAGCATTCCTGCGGCGGGACCCCGAGTTGGCGGGCCGCGGCGAGGAAGATATCCGGGGCGGGCTTCTTGTGCTCGACGTCCTCTCCGACCACCACCGCCCCAAACCCGCTCAGATCCACCGCGATGGCCCGCAGATTGGCCTCGACTTTGATCCGATCCGCGCTCGAGGCCACCGCCAGTAGGACGCCGTGCGCCCGCAGGGCGCGCAGCAGCTCGTGTACGCCGGGGAAAGCGCGGATCAGGCCTGGCATGATCTCCAGGTAGATCTCGTAGACCCGGCGCTTCATCGCCGGTTCATAGCGCAGGCCGTAGCGCGCGGCGACGCCGCCGATGTAGCGGTCCTCGCCCGTGCCGACAAAGGGCGCGAAGTCCTCCGGCTTGGGGTCGATGCCGTATTCGCGCAGGCCAGCGATAGCGGCGGCGTTGATCACGGGTTCAGAGTCCGTGAGGACACCATCCATATCGAAGATCACGGCACGCGTCATGGGATTGTCCTTCAAGGCTCTTGCAGAACCCTCGCCTCGCCAGCCTCTCGCCTGGAGTCGGCGGTCCGCAGCGGCTCTGCCGGGGCTTTCGCCGTATCCGGAATACCGCGAACCCGCCCGAAACGGGCTGGGCATCGCGGGCTCCAGGACCCCTGGGGAATACCGCGAACCCGCCCGAAACGGGCTGGGCATCGCGGGCTCCAGGACCCCTGGGGATACCGCGAACCCGCCCGAAACGGGCTGGGCATCGCGGGCTCCAGGACCCGGGCATCCTGTCGCGGGTCTCAGTGCGTCATGGCGTACACTACGATGTTGGCGCCCAGCCGAGTGTAGAAGACGTGGGCAAAATCGCTGATCTCGCGGCTGCCGTAGTAGCGGAACACGCGCCAGCGGCCATCGGGCTCATTGGCCCAGGCCGGCAGGGCCGCTCTCTGGCAGTAGATCACGTCCTTGCCATCATCCTCGCGCACCACGTCGAAGCGCGCGCCGCTGTAGGCAGCCGTCCGCAGTGAGTCGCTCAAGCCCTCGGCGTCCTCCAGCACGCGGAAACGGATCATGGTGCTCCAGGTGCCGAGGCTGTTGCGGCCCCAGCCCATGGCGATGATCGGCGTGACCAGCACCGCGATGCGGCCGTTCAGGCGCAGGGCCACCGCCGAGTACGTCCCATCCGGCCATTTCTCCTTCTCCACGTAGCTGCGCACGCTGTCCGGCAGAATGCTGGTGTCCGGCAGACCTTCATAGAAACTGCGGTACAGGGGATGCGAACGCTTCAACGGGGCAAACTCCTTGCCGGGAAACACGGGTTCAAACGCCTTCTTGACCTCCGGGCTGGCGTCCCATTCCGCGAAGCTGTGTTGCTGGCCCAGCATGACGTTCTCCCGCAGGAAGGCGGCGTTGATGCCGGCGTCGATAAAGAGGAAACCGCCCCGTTCGAGGTAGCCCTTGAGATTGGCTCGTTCGCTGTCCGTGAAGGTCCAGTCCGCGCGGTCGGCGTAGTTCGCATAGACGAAGGGCAGCTCGAACAGCCGTTCGTCCTCGAAGTTGGCGAGAAGGACGGGCTCAGGCGCCACATTCAGGGTGGTTTCCTCACGCAGGTGCTTGAGCAGCGACGGCAGGGCATCGGCGTAGCGTCGGCCCAGGGCTTCGCCGCTAACCAGTTGGCCGATGCGTACCTCGGGGCCGACGGGCGGTTTGGGGAGTCCCGCCGCCGGTGCGGCCACCGCCGCCGGGGCCGCCTCCTGCCCGGCGAGACGTGACGGCAGCAGCACGCAGAGCGCGGCCAGGATCAGGCCAGCTATGGGGTTCAGAAACGCAGGCATCGGTGTCATCCGTTCTGCCGACAAAGACCAGCGCCGGGTAAGGCCCTCAATCTACACTCGCCCGGCGGAATTGCCGCGCCCAAGGCGCAGGGTATATTCCCTTCAGCAGCAGGCGCTCGGCGCCAGGGCGAGCGGGTTTAACTCTGTGCGCCAGACGCGGCGGTGCGGTGGTGGCCGCGGCCGACTGGCGTGCGGCTGCGGGGCGCGATCCCATGACCAGCACGAATCCTCAGCGGCTTGGCAGTCTGATCGTCCTCTCCGGACCCAGCGGGGCGGGCAAGACGACCCTGTACCGCCGCGTCCTGGAGCGCCATCCCGAGATCCGCTTCTCCGTGTCCTGCACGACGCGGTTGCCCCGGACCAACGAGCATGACGGGGTGGATTACCACTTTCTCAGTGTGGCGCAGTTTCGTGAGCGTCAGGCGGCAGGGGCATTCCTGGAGCATGCCGAGGTCCACGGCAACTGCTACGGCACGCTGCGCGCGGAGGTCGAGAGCCCTATCCGTGACGGCGTCGAGGTGTTGTTGGACATCGATGTACAGGGCGCCCGGCAGATCCGCGAGGTGACCCGCGGCACGAGCCTGGCGGCCGCGGCCCTCTCCATCTTCTGCGCGCCCCCATCTTTTGCCGTGCTCCGGCGCCGACTCGAAGCCCGGGGCACGGACAGCCCTGAGGTCATCGCCCGCCGTCTGCTGCGGGCCCGGGCCGAACTGACGGCCTGGCGCGAGTACGACTGGGTGGTGGTCAACGACCGGCTGGAGGAAGCGCTGGCGCAACTTGAAGCCATCGTGTTGGCGGCGCGTTGCCGCACTCTTCTTCACCAGAAGGAGCCCTGGAGCGAATGAACGACGCGAATCCGTCTGCGGTCACGGCCCCCGCCGTGGTTCTCGGCGTCACCGGTTCCATCGCCGCGTACAAGGCCGCCGATCTCACCAGCCGCCTGGTGCAGGCGGGGGTGACGGTAGCCGTCATCATGACGGCCAATGCCCAGCGCCTGGTGCAGCCACAGACCTTCCTGACCCTCTCGCGCGGCCCGGTAGTCACGGACCTCTGGGAACTGCCCGACTGGCAGCCGGGGCACATTGCGCTAGCCGAACGGGCGACGGTTCTGGTGGTAGCGCCGGCGACGGCCAACATCCTGGCCAAGCTGGCCCACGGTCTGGCGGACGACGCGCTCTCGACCTATGCCCTGTCTCACTCCGGGCGGGTGGTGGTGGCGCCGGCGATGAACCCGCGCATGTGGGCTCACCCCGCGGTTCAGGCGAATTGTGCGGTGCTACGCGAACGTGGCGTGTGCTTTGTGGGGCCTGGCAGCGGTCGGGTCGCCTGCGGCGAGGGCGGCGTCGGGCGCCTGGCCGCGGTCGAGGACATCCTGGCGGCAGTTCTCGCTGCCCTCCAGCCACCCCTGGCGTCTTGAAACGAGCTCTCCCGGGCGTGGCGGTTGCGGTTGAACCACGGCGGCTCCGCCTATACTGTATGTACGGTACTTGCAGTAATAGACTACCAGCGTCCGAGCCGGGTGCCGGGCGCTTGCGGTTGTCATTGGGGCCCTATGGCGCAGACACAACCAACGCCGGAACCCGCCGACCCCCACGCCGCGGGGGAGAAGGGTCGGCGCTACCTGACGCCCGGCGAGATGAAGCCGCCGCGCCGTAGCGCTTCCCCCGCGGGCGCCGCTCCCGCGTCGGCGTCGGCGTCGCCCCCGGCCGGCGCGGACCTGGCCCGCCTGGTGCAGGAAGACCTCGCCCGCGCCGCGACCCCCGCGGCCAACCCCGACACGGCTCGCCTGGTCCAAGCGGAACTCGCTCGCGCCGCTCAGAGTGGCAATTACACCATCCAAGGCATGCTGGCGCGTGGCGCTGAGAGCGTTTTGTACCGGACCTGCTCCGGGCCGGCCACCTTCTGCGCCAAGGCGATCCGCAATCGCCTCGGGCAGGCCATCGGCAGTGCCGCAACGCGCCACCATCGCAGCAAGCTGAACGACGTCTCTTACAGCCACAAGGTCAGGCATCTGCGCAATGAGTTCGGGGTTGGCGGGGCCTTGCAGGAAGAGGGCGATATCCCCGTCGTACGCATCTACGCCCTGCGCAAGGTCCGGCGTTTCGGCCTCGAAATGGGCTACGACCTGCTGATGGAGCACGTCGAGGGTGCCGACATGAGCGACCGACAGTTCACCCGCGACCTCTCCGTGACCGATAAGCTCGGCATCTTCCAGCAGACCATCAAAGCTCTCGGTTTCATGCACCATCGCCGCTACATACACCTGGATATGAAGCCGTCCAACATCATGGTGAGCCACGGCCGGGTGAAGCTGATCGACTTTGGCGTCTCGGTCACCATCGGTCATCAGCCCCATGCCGTCACGGGCACGGCGGGCTTTCTCTCACCGGAGCAGATCGTGCGGGATTCCCCCACCGAGGCCACCGACATCTTCGCGCTGGGGGTGACCTTTGCCGTGATCTTTGGCGGCAAACCCCTGCATCAGACGGCCGACCAACTGAAGAGCCGGCAGTTCCGTTCCGAGGCGCGCTACCATCTGACGAGCGTGGAACAGCCCACGATCGTGGATGTCCCCGAGCTGGTCGAGTTCCCTGAACTGGTGCAGCTGATCAGCCACTGCACCGTGCCGCGGCTCGACCGGCGGATCAGCAACACCGCCACCCTCCTCGGCCGTCTGGAGCGCGTCGCCGAGGGCTACGGCATCTGCCTCTCGGGCCCGCCGCCGGACCCCGCCGTCAGCCGGGGTGCGCCGCACGGGTAGGCCACCCCCAGGGCCGCCGTGCCGGCCCCGCCGCCACCGCGAACCCCTCGGTGAGGCGCGCCGAGCCCAGCCAACCAAGTCAGCGAAACCCCGCCATGCATATCAGCCTCATCCTTGAACACCTGTCGGCCCAGTCCGGCGGCGCTGAGGGCTTTGCGCTGACCGTCGCCCGGGAACTCCTGCGGCGCGGGCACCGATTCACCGTCTGCGCGGTGGACGGTGGCGGCCTCGAGGGGGCCGCGGTTCTGCTGGGCCCGCTGGCGTCAGCGCCGGCCCGATTGCTGCCGCTGGCGCCGGACATCGTGGTGGACTGGGGCTTGCACGTGCCCGCCGATCTGCACCGCCTGGGAGGGGGAACGCATCGCGAGTTCCAGCGTATTGTTCTGGAGGCGCTTCCCGCCCCGGTGCGGCTAACCAAACGCCTGCTGTATGCCCTGTCCCCCCGGCACCGTCGGATTGCCCGGCGGGAGGTCGAACTGCTCTCGCGGCCGGGGGTTCAGGTGCTGGCCGTGTCACGCTTCGTGGCGGACCAGGTGGCGCGCACCGTGCCGTTACCGCCGTCCCACCTGCACGTTCTGCACAACGGGGTGGATACCCAGCGGTTTGTGGCTGGCGGCCAGCCTGGAGTTCGGGCCAGGGAACGGGCGCGGCTGGGACTGGAAGAACAAGACGTCGCCTTCCTCCTGGTGGCTCACAATCTTGGCCTGAAGGGATTCAACCTGTTGCGCGAGGTCTTCGCGGCTGGGCATGGCCAGTTTCCCCGCGCCCGGCTGGTGCTGCTGGGCCGGCACCCGCCGAGATTCCGCGCGCCCTGGTTCATCTACGCCGGCGCCTCGAGTCAGCCTGAGAGTGCCTATGCCGCCGCGGATGGGTTGCTGCACCCCAGCTACTACGATGCCTGCGCCAACGTGGTGCTTGAAGCGTTGGCCTCTGGCCTGCCGGTAGTCTCGAGCGATCGCAATGGCTCTGCCGAAGTCCTGACCGCGGGCCGGGATGGCTGCGTCCTGCCCGTGGTGGGTCCCCAGCGCGAGATCCGGGGGCGCTGGCTGCAAGCGGTGGGTGAGTTGTGTACGCGCCCGGAGCGCCGCCGGGAACTGGGGCTAGAGGCCCGCCGCTGCGCCGAATCCCTCACCATCGGCGCCTACGTGGACCGCTTCGAAGAGCTCCTGCGCCGCGTGGCGGCGGAGCGCCCGGGGCAGAGGCAACCGTAACCCTGCCGGCGGCGTCGTTCCGGATCCCGGCAGCAGCCAGGCCACGGGCTGGCGCCGGACATAATGGGGATGAGACTTTCAAGCCTGGGCGTCTTCTGGTGTGGTGCATAACCGCAGAGGATGCCTGCGCCCGGCGGGCGGGGTTGAGGGCTCCCGTTGTCCGTAGCCCCGAATGGGGCGAGGTGGGCGCCCGTGGCTAGTGCGACGTTTCAGCCAAGGCTAACGCCCTCAGCCCGGCTTTCCGCCGTGGTCTGCCGCCGCGTCGGCAGTGCCGTCATCCAGGTCGCCCGCGGCGATGGCCTGGCGGGCGTCCTGCCGGAACCCGCCCAGGTGCGCCCCGAAGACGGCGGCCCCAACCAGGCACACGCCCCCACCGGCAGCCACGGCGCAGGGAGCGCTGAGATGCTGGGCGAGAATCCCCGCGAGGAGTGATCCGAACGGCGCCATGCCGATCAGCATCATGGAGTAGACTGACATCGCACGTCCCCGCAAGTCGTCGGGCACCATCATCTGGATGAGGGTGTTTGAAGAGGCCAACTGGCCAATCATGCAGAAGCCCACCGGCACCAACAAGGCGGCGGACAGCCAGAACGAACGTGATAGTGAGAAGAGGATCAGGCTGAGGCCGAAGCCCGCGGTCGAGAGCGCGATCCAGCGATCCAGACCCCGCACACCCCGGCGCGACGCCAGGGCCAGCGCGCCCAGCAAAGCGCCCACCCCGGCCGCGCCCATGAGCAACCCCAGTGCCATGGGCCCGCCGTGCAGGATCTTGTCCGCGAAGATCGGCATGAGCACGGAGTAGGGCATTCCCACCAGGCTGACCAGCCCCACCAGCAGCAGTAGCGTGCGAATCGGCCGCGCCTGCCAGACATAGACGAAGCCCGCGCCAATCCGGGCTAGCGTCGACTCCAACGGCCGCCGCCGAGGTTGGCTGTCGAGGCGCATGAATAGCAGCCCGGCGATCACGGCCAGGTAGCTCACCGCGTTGGCGAAAAAGCACCAGCCCTCGCCGATGGATGCCACCAGCACCCCCGCCAGGCTCGGACCGAGAATCCGTGCCGCGTTGAACATGGACGAGTTCAGGGCGATGGCGTTGATCAGATCGTCCTTGCCCACCATGTCGACCACAAACGCCTGCCGGGTCGGCACGTCAAATGCGTTCACGATGCCCAGCATGGCCGCCAGCACCGGGATATGCCACACCCGCACCAGCCCGCTGAGAGTCAGCCCGGCCAGGACGAAGGCCAGCAGCATGGCGGCGACCTGCGCCGCGATAATGACGCGGCGCCGGTCATAGCGGTCCGCAACCACCCCACCCAGCGGTGACAACAGCAGCACCGGAATCTGCGAGCAGAAGCCGACCAGGCCGAGGAGCACCGCCGAGCCGGTCAGCCGGTACACCAGCCACGACTGCGCCACCACCTGCATCCAGGTGCCACAGACGGAGATCAATTGCCCGCCGAAGAAAAGCCGGTAGTTACGGTGCCGAAACGCTTTCAGCAGGACCGCCAGACGCGCGTTGGCCCAGGCCTTCGGGCGGCTGCTTGAGGTGCTGGCTATGGCCATGACGACGGCCCGTTCGCTCTAATGGAACATGACCCCGGCGACCGCGCCCGTCATCAGGCAGGCGAGGGTGGCCGCCAGCAGCGCTCGGGGGCCGACCGCGACAATGTCCGCCCGCCGTTCCGGCGCCAAGGATACGGCGCCGCCGACGAAGATCGCCAACGAGGCCACGTGGGAGAAGCCGCAGAGGCAGTAGGCGATGATCAGGGGTGAGCGCGGGTTGGCAAAGGTATGAGCCGAGATGGCGGTCGCCAGTTGCTGGTAGGCGGGGACTTCAGTCGCGACCAGGCGCAGCCCCAGCAGGTTGCCGGCCAGGTCGGCATCCGCCGGCGGGATGCCCGTGGCCAAGGCCAGCGGGTAGAAGACAAACCCCAGCAGGCGCGTCAGCGAAAGGTCCAGCGCAAACGGCCTGCCGCAGGCGCCCAGCAGCAGGTCCAGCAGCGCCAGCATCCCCAGGAAGGCGATCAGCAACGCCACGATGCCCAACACCATCTGCAAGCCGGCCAGGGCGCCGTTGATGACCGCCTCCAGGCTACTGGTGTCCGGCGCCGGCGCCATCGTGGGGTTGACCCCCAGAGTCTCCGGGGTGCCATCCTCTGGCAGGATCAGCTTCGACATCACCAGCGCCGCCGGCGCCGACAGCACCGAGGCGGTCATCAGGTGACCGGCGATCCCCGGGAAGACGTCCTTGAGGAACAGCACGTACAGCCCCATCGTGCTCGACGCCACCGTGGCCATGCCCGCTGCCAGGATGGTGCAGTACTCAGAGCGCGTCAGCCGCGCCAGGCACGGCCGAATCGCGGTGAAGGACTCGATGCCCATGAAAATGTTGCTGGCCGTGCATAGGCTCTCCGCGCCACTGACGCGCAGGCAGCGCGTGAACA
>CAILKC010000338.1 GCA_903834675.1 uncultured Victivallales bacterium
CTGAACCGCGGCGACGTGCGTGGCCAGGGCGCCGGGCTGCACGTACCAGGTGGCCGGACCGATCTTGAGCCCGGGCAGTAACCGATGGGTGTGCGCGCCGAGGATCAGGTCGATTTCGGGATAGCGCAGAGCGATGTCGTGGACCTCGTTGGCCGCCCGTGGATCGGATTCCAACCAGCCTTGGTGCGTAGCCAGGACCGCGAGATCAGGTTTCCCGCGCACGATCTCGGGCAGCACCCGCTCGAGCAGGGCGACCGCAGATTCTACCCTCATCTCGCGGGCGCTCTCATCCCATAGCCAGTTCCGCATGTAGCTGGCGGTGGCGCCGATCAGGGCGATGCGGGCGCCGCCACGCTCGAAGCAGCGCCAGGCGGGGAAAGCATGGGTCTGGCCAGCCCGCACGATGGCGAGGTTGCCGCAGAGGACCGGCAGTCGGCGGGACTGGCACCACTCCAGCAGCGCAGCAGGACCGAAATCCAGGTCATGGTTTCCCGGCACCCAGGCATCCGGGGCCAGGTCTTCGAGGACGGCGATGCCGATGCGTCCGCCGGTCATGCGGGCCGCGAAACTGCCCTGACAGGTGTCGCCACAGTCGACCACCAGCGTGCGCTCCGGTCCGTGGGCACGCCGCAGTCGGCGAATGGTCGTGGCGAGTCGGCGGGCGTCGCCCTCGTCGGGCAAGACCGCGTTGCCGATGGCGCTGTGGACATCGGCGGTCTGCAACACAAGCAGCTCGACCGGCGCCCCGCAGCAGAGCGACAGGCTGAGCAAAAGCAGCGCCAGACAAGCCCGGGTTGGCACACGCCTCTCCCTCACCACTGCCAGGTCGGCTCAACCTCGCCCGCCGCCAGTGCCTCAACCAGGCCGAAACGCAGACCGCGGCTGGAAACACGGAATTGCTCAGCGCCCCGCAAGTGCAGAAACTCGCAGAGAATCAGCAGCCCCGCCGGCAACACCGGCGCCCGCCCCGCGGTGACGCCGGGCAGCGCGGCGCGGGCAGCGGCCGTCATGGCAAACAGGCGGGGCAGGACCTGGTCCAGGTCCCTCGTCCGGCCCGGCCAGGCATGAACCCGCGCGGCGTCATAGACCGGCAAGGCCAGTTGCAGGGCGGCGTAGGTGGTGGCGGAGCCGCCGCTGAGGATGACCCCGGCCGGCTCGCTGCCAGCCAGCGCCTGCAAGCGCTGGCAGACGGGTTGCAGAAGCGCGCGAATGGCCTGCCGCGCCTGCTCGATGGCCTCGGGGGTGGCCACCTCCAGCAGGCCGCAGCGTTCCCCGAGACGCACACAGCCGAGGTCGACGCTTTCGGCGAACCGGCAGCCCTCCCCGGCGCTGCCGGCCGTGATTTCCGAACTGCCCCCGCCGACGTCCAGGTGAACCACGGCGCGAGCCCGCGGCAAGTCCGAGACTATGCCGCGGAAGGTGAAGCGGGCCTCTTCCGTGCCGGAGAGGAGGTGAGGCACGCCGCCGATCAGGGCGGCACAGCGGGCGAGGAACTCGGGGCCGTTGCCGGCATCGCGGGCGGCGCTAGTGGCGACCGCGACCGCGGTTCCCGAGCGGTAGCGACCGCGGCAGGCCGCGGTCTGCGCGGCGATGGCCGCGAGGGTACGCTCCTGGGCTTCAGGCGCCAGCCGACCGCTGGCGTCCACGCCCTGCCCCAGACGCGTGGTGGCACGCCACTCCTCGTCTTCCCGCAAGCGTTCGGCGGCGCCGCAAGCCGCCAGGGTCATCACGGTATTGCTGCCGATATCCAGCGCCGCCCAGCAGGCCTGCGTCATGCGGAAGACCTCCTCAGGTCAACTGGTGATCGAGGGCGCCCTTCTCGAGGAACTTCTCAAAATCGCGCTTATTGGAGGCCTTCATGTAGGCCTCGAGGGGCGGGATACGGCCTTCCTCGAGCAGGCGCATCAGGTCGTTATCCATCAGCTTCATGCCCGCGCCGGAGCCCTGTTCGATGATGCTGCGGATGTTGGAGATCTGGCCCTCGCGGATGGTCGCGGCGAGGGATTCGTGCGAGAGCAGGATCTCATGGACCGCCACGCGGCCCTTGCCGTCGGGAGTGCGGCAGAGTAACTGCGAGACCACGGCTTTCAGACATTGGGCCAGCATGGCGCGGATCTGCGGTTGCTCGTCCGCCGGAAAGGCGTCGATGATACGGTCCACGGTCTTAGGAGCATTGTTGGTATGCAGGGTGCCGAACACCAGCATGCCCATGGCCGCACAGGTGAGCGCCAGGCTGATGGTTTCCAAGTCGCGCATTTCCCCGACCAGAATGATATCGGGGTCGGCGCGGACAGCCCCCTTCAGCGCCGCGCCGAAGGAGGTAGTATCCGACCCCACTTCGCGCTGCACCACGATCGAGGTCTTGTTGCGATGCACGAATTCGATCGGGTCCTCAATCGTGACGATGTGCTTGGAGAAGTTGACGTTGATGTAGTCCATCATGGCCGCCAGGGTGGTGGACTTGCCGCTGCCGGTGGGGCCGGTCACCAGCACCAGGCCGGCCGGGTAGGCGCAGATCTCCTTGAGCACGACCGGCAGGTTCAGGTTCTCGATGGTCAGGATCTTGGTAGGGATGATGCGGAGCACGGCGCCGGGGCCGTAGTGGTTGTTCATGTAGTTGACGCGGAAGCGGGCCAGGCCTTGCAGCTCATAGGCGTAGTCCATGTCCAGATTGGTGCAGTAGTGCTGCCACTTCTCTTCCGGACAGATCTCATGCAGAATGTCCCGCATCTGTTCGGCGGGAATCGGGGGCTCGTCCAGAGGTTCGAGCATGCCGTGGACGCGAATCTTGGGCGGCAGACCGCTGCATAGGTGCAGGTCCGAGCCCTTCCTCTGCATCAAGGCTTTCAGGAATTCATCGATCTTGGCCATAATCGCTTGCCTTATGCCGCGGGTGACGGAGGATCGCTGCGCCGACCGTCAGAACCACTTGCGCTTCTTCGAGCCGCCCGTCGCCTCTTCGTTGCGCGCCGCTTCCTGCACCTGCATCTGGCGGATCAGTTCGCCGGTCCTGACCAGGGGCAGGGTTTGCTCGTAGGTGCGCTTGCCTGCCATATACAGGTCCACGTAGGACTGCTCCATCGTGTTCATGCCGATATTGCGGCTGGTCTGGATGATGGAGGGCAACTGAAAGGTCTTACCCTCCCGAATGAGGTTACTCACCGCCAGGGTCGCCAACATGATCTCGCTGGCCATCACCACGCCGCTGCCATCCCGATTGGGGAGCAACTGCTGACAGACGACACCGCGCAGGCTTTCCGACGCCATGGAGCGGATCTGGGCCTGCTGGTTTGAGGGGAAAACGTCCAGAATGCGGTCCATGGTCGTGGTCGCGCTGCCGGTATGGAGGGTGCCGATGACCAGGTGGCCGGTCTCGGCCGAGCGGATGGCCATCTCGATGGTCTCCAGATCGCGCAGCTCGCCGATGACGATGATGTCAGGGTCCTCGCGCAAAGCGGCCCGCAGAGAATTGGCGAAACTGCGGGTGTGGGTGTTCAATTCGCGCTGGGTAATGTTGCAGCAGATGGGCCGATGCACGACCTCGATGGGGTCTTCCACCGAGATGATGTGATCGTGTCGCGACTGGTTGATCAGGTTTACCATGCTCGCCATGGTGGTGGACTTGCCGCAGCCGGCCGGCCCGGTCACCAGGATCAGCCCCTGGTGGTACGTGGTCAGCTTCTCAATCACCTTCGGGTCGGGAAACCCCAGTTCATTCAAGCTGCGGATACGGGTATCGATGATGCGATACGAGCCCGCGATGCCGAGGCGCTGCATCATCACGTTGGTGCGGTAGCGATCGTCTTCGGTAATCGCGTAGCTGTAGTCCAGATCGTGGGTGGTATCGAAGATGTGGCGCTGGACCTCGTTGAGCGGCGACAGGTTCAACGCCTCGGCAATCTCCTGCGTGATGAGCGGCTGATCGGGCACCAGGAAGACATGCTTGTAGCGGCGCACAAAGGGGCGCGCGCCGGTGCTGATATGAACATCGCTGCAGTCATGGCTGCGGGCCTTATGCAGGAAGTCCACCAGGAGGGCGAGGCACTGCTCTTTGCCGAGGCCTGCGGTCTGGCCCAGGTTAGGCCAGCCGTAGAGCCACTCGGGGCCCGTGATCGGCGGCGCATCGGTCGCCTCGACCCGCGGACGCTCTGACTCCGCCTTGCGGCCCTCAGCCGCGGCGGGCGCGGCGGGCGCGGGCGCGGCGGGGGGAGTCTCATCGAACACGCTACGGGGCGGGAAGCCGAGAGTACGGGCTTCGTCGGCCGCCATCTCCATCAGCTTCTCAAGATGGTCCACGTCGTCGCACAGGCCATTGTCGATAACGACCTGGGCGAAGGTGCCAAGGTCCGGGTCGACCTTGGCCTCCACCAAGGCGTGGGCCACGGCCTGGCAGTGCTGGTCGGTAACCAGATTCTCAGTCACCAGGTGGAAGCAAAACCACTCGATCTCTTTGTTCATGGCATATCCTTCAGCCGGCACTCTTCGGAGTGGCAACCGCCGACCAAGTGCGGCACCCGGCAACGTAACGATCCTGACGCCGTGGGACTTGATGCTGACCCGCCGCACCCGCGCCGAGGCGGCCGTCAGGGCGGCCGTCAGGGCGGCCGTCCGCGCCAACGACGGGCGCCGGGAACGGACACAAACGCATGCGAGTACCGTAATGCCGACCGGCACGCCTGCAACTGCCGCGCCGACAGGGTCCCCAGGGATTGCGTGGCGCCCGACCGGCCCCCAGCCCTGGAGCCGGCGGTCCCCGCCGTATCCCCATCCTCCCGCCCTGGAGCCGGCGGTCCCCGCCGTATCCCATGCCTCCGCGCCTGGCTCAAGATACCGCGAACCAGGCCCCTGCGGGTCCTTGGCATCGCGGGCTCCAGAGCGCACAGCGCACGATAACGCAATCCCCTGGAGCCGGCGGTCTCCGCCGTATCCCATGCCTCCGCGTCTGGCTCAAGATACCGCGAACCAGGCCCCTGCGGGTCCTTGGCATCGCGGGCTCCAGAGCGCACAGCGCACGATAACGCAATCCCCTGGAGCCGGCGGTCTCCGCCGTATCCCCATCCAGAGACGGCGGGCGGAAGAGACGCTCAGGGACGGCGTCTCTATTCCGCCGCCGCGGGTGGCGGCGCGACGGTGTAGCCGCAGGACTGCAACCAGGGAGCCAGGCGGTCGCGCTGGTCGCCATCCACTTCCAGGATATGCTCGTGGAAACGCGCTCCCAGACCGAAGCGCGCGTGGATATCGCCCGTGAGTTGCATCTGCTCGAGCATGCCGAGTTCCGGCAGGCCATGGACATGCGTGACCCGGCGCCCGCCGCTGCGCTTGAAGAGCTGCAGACGCAGGCCCTTCACTCGCTCGCGGAACTCGATACAGCCGCCGTCCTTGAACGCCTCCAACAAGGCCAGATCCTCGGGGCCCATGGCGGCGGCGGGGGGCGCGGCAGAGGCCTGGGGTTTGGCGGGAACCGGCGGCGGCTTGGCGGGCACGGCGGCAGCCACCCGCAGGTCCGCAAACGGATTCACCTTGAACTCCGGCGGCCGGGCGGGCACTGGGCGAGCCCCAGATTTCGCTTTACGTGCCATCGCTGCCAGACTCCGGTTGTTCACTCGCCCGTTGCCACTCGCGGCCAGTTACAAGGCTACAGGAGACGCTCCACACTCACGTAGTAGCCCGGAAACAGGGCCTGGAGCTCGTGGCGCATCTTCAGACTGGTCGTAAACGCCTCGGTAACCTCGCGGTACACGTCCATGGGGATGTGCGCGCCAGCCGTGGCCCGGCCGCTCTCCCGATCAAAGATGAGAAAGGCCAGGTGCGCCCCGTCCGGATCCGTCGAGAAATCATAGAGCAGACGATGCCGGACCGGGTCGGGCCGGTTCTCGCGGCTGGGATTGCTGAAGAGCTGATACTTGACGTACTCCACGATGCGGTCGTCCAGGCCGCGTTCGTGCAGGGCGATCTTCTCGATCAGGGCGCTGCGGTCGGTAACCAGCCGACAGGTCGGCGGTAGCACGCCGCTCTCCTGGCCGAACACCTGTTCTGTGACCTGCCGCATCTGGCGCTCGCCGTCGGCCCAGGACGCGGAGTCGGCAGCAGGGACGAAGTAGACCATGAAACGCGCCGCGTCATCGCGGTAGAGCACGGGCACGTCCAACACAAAGACGGTCTTGCAGGCGCCGCAGGTCACCCGGTTCAGGGCGCCTTTGAAGAGCTCCTTGAGCTCCTTCGAGCGGGGTTGCAGCACGGTGACGGGCACGACTTCCTGCGGGGCCTGGCAGCGCGGACACTCGATCACACGCACGCTGTCGGTTGGGGGCGGTTTGGGGCGTTCGCGCTTCACTGAATTCACCACTTGCCTGGCAGAGAGATAATCGGGAGTGCGCAATATAGCCCACGGCGCTGGCCCGGCCAATCCCAAGCGGGGACGCGGAAGTCGCGGGTTCGCCTCTGCCTCTTCAGCCCCGAAGGGGCGCAATCCCTCAGCCCAGGGCACCGCCCTGGGTACTGGGCATACCCCAGATTCTCAGCCCTGCAGGGGCGCCATACCTGGCCGCGCGGGGCCCATGGACTGTCGGTATGCCGCCCCGGCAGGGCTCAATCTCGTTTTGGATTCCATTCCC
>CAILKC010000339.1 GCA_903834675.1 uncultured Victivallales bacterium
CCCTGTAGGGGCGAGCCATCTACGCTACCTTCGCACCGAGGTCGCCTGGTCCGCCCCTTCAGGGCTCAATCTTCGCTGTGGACGGGTACCCAGGGCGTTGCCCTGGGCGCCCGAAACGCCCCCTTGGGGCTGAATACCACGGCCCATCCTTATTGCACAGGTCGAGACATATCCCCCCTGCCCGCCGCGCGGCACGCATTGCGTTTGTCGTTACCCGGCATTACGCTTCGCTCCGTTCGTCGGACCGCAGATATGAGCACGCTCGCCCAACCCGACGACCTCTGGCAATGACCCCATCCGAGGAGACTGGAAATGGCAACCAAGCAGATGATGACCGCCGCCCTCGCCGTCCTACTGGGCGCCGCCGTCGCCAGCGCCGCCGAGGGCTGGGCAACCGACTGGGAGAAGGCCAAAGCCACTGCCGCAAAGGACGCCAAGGACATCCTGCTGGACTTCACCGGCTCGGACTGGTGCGGTTGGTGCATCAAGCTCGACAAGGAGGTCTTCTCACAGGAAGCCTTCAAGACCCATGCGGCAACCAGTCTTGTTCTGATGGAAGCCGACTACCCGCGCCAGAAACAGCAGAGCGCTGAGCTCAAGGCACAGAACCAGAAGCTGCAAGAGCAGTTCGGCGTCACCGGCTTCCCGACGATCTTCCTGACCGACGCCCAAGGCCGGCCATTCGCTCGCACCGGCTATCTCCAGGGCGGAGCCGAAACCTACGTGGCACACCTCAAGGAACTGGTGCAAGTCCGGATCAAACGCGACGAGGCCCTGGCGCTGGCCAGGAAAGCGGAGGGGCTGGAGCGGGCCAAACTCCTGGCGACCGCCTTGGAGCCGCTGCCGGTGGCGTTCCTGAGCTTCTATGGCGATCTCACCAAGGAAATCCAGGAGCTCGATAAAGAGAACCAGACCGGGTTCAAGGCTAAGCTCAGCGAAATCGAACTGGCTGGACTTGAAGGCGAAGTCCGGTCGTTGAGCCGCGCCGGAAAGACGGCCGAGGCGCTGGCCAAGGTCGACGCCTTCATCACCGCCAACAACGCGACCGGCGAACTGCAGCAAAAGGCGCTGCTGGCGAAGCTGAACGCCTATCCGCCAGGTAATCTGGAGAGCGTCACCGCCGCAGACCTGCTCATGGACCAGATCATCGCCCTCGATGCGACCACGCCGACCGCCAAGAACTGCCAGGCCATCAAGGGACGCATCGTCCAGATCAAGGCCCAACTCACGGCGCCAGCGGTCGAGAAGCCAGCGGTCGAGAAGCCCGCCGCCATACCCGCGCCCTGAGCCCCGAACGGAGGCACCGCTGGCATGGACTCAACCAGATTGAAGATTATCGGCACGGACACCGTCGTCCCGCACGCCGCCAACGATACCGCGTGCCTGCTGCTGAACTCCGACTGCCTCGTGGATGCGGGCTGGAATGCCGCCATCGCCATGCGCGCCTTCGGCTGCGATCCCATGGCCGTGGATACCCTGTTCATCACCCACTGCCACCACGACCACTATCTGGGTCTGCCGCACCTGCTCTTCTACCATGCCATGCGCCGCAGCGAACGCCCGGACAAGCCGCCGCTAACCATCGTCGGGCCCAAACCGGACATCGGCATGGTAGTGGAGCGCGCCCTGAGCTTCCTGCGCCATGACCAGTTTCCTGAGGTTGCCGCACTTCCCCACGTGGTCGCCCTGCAAGCCGGGGATACCTTCGAGACGGCCCGCCTGAGTGTGACTACGGCCCCCACCGTCCACCCGGTGGTCGGACTCTGCTACCGCTTCGCGGATCTCCAGACGGGCGCCGTGGTCGTCGTCTCCGGCGACACCGCCTTCCACCGCCCCCTGGCTACCCATGCCAGCGCTGCCGATGTGCTGGTACACGAAGCCAGCCGCGGCCCCGGGGAGAGCCTGCCCAATGCCCGCGGCGGCCATTCCGGCGCCGTCGACGCGGCCCGCATCGCGCTGGAGGCCGGCGTCAAGCGTCTGGTCTTGGTACATTACCCACAGTCGGCACGCGACGCGGTCCTGGCCGCGGCTCAGGCCATCTTTCCCGCCAGCCACGCCGCCCTGCCCGGCCAGGAATTCATCCTGCCGTAGGGCCGTTGCCGCGCAGGATTCCGGCCTTCGTCCTTGGGTTCTTTGTCCTTTGCTATTTGACCCTCGTCCTTGACTTGCGGGAGGCCCCCGCCCTGCCCCTCACCGGCGAGGTGCAGGGGCGGCTTCGCCGTCACGCTGGCGGGTCACGGCGATCGTGGTCCGGGTCACCTTCTCGAAGGCGCCCGCGAAGGCGTCCTTGGGCACGTCTCCGCGCTCGACGGCGGCACGCACCTGATCACGGTGCGGCGACCCCACCAGGTCCAGGGCCGGCTGCAGCAGCTCTTCCACCGCGGACAGATGCCGACGAATCTTGCCTGGGTCCGCTTTGAGAATCTTCAGGTAGCGTTCGCCGAGACGCTGGCGCAGCAACTCCTCGTTGTAGGTGACCTCGGTAGCGTGCTGAACGCGTACCCTCACCGGCCGACCGGCAACCACAGGGAACCAGAAGAGCTCCGTAAAATCGGCCAGGTGATTCGCCAGGCGGTCCTTGAGCCGCGCTTTCTCGTCGTCCAGTCGCCGCGTCTCGTCCTGGATCTGCAGGTAGCGAGCGAGCAGCTTCTCGACCTCGGGCGTCAGGGTCGTGCCGTTCATCTCAGCCTCCCTTTCCTGATGGCGCTACGGATAACCGCGGCCGCAAGAAGACCTACAACGCGGCCTTTACTAGCTAATATATACTCGTCTATCAGAAAATGCCAAGGAGGCCATGAGAGAAGAATGGCGACCTGTGCAATAAGGATGGGCCGTGGTATTCAGCCCCAAAGGGGCGTTCCGGGCGCCCAGGGCAACGCCCTGGGTACCCGTCCACAGCGCGGTTTGAGCCCTGAAGGGGCGGACCATGCGGCCTCGGTGCGGAGGTATGGCAGATAGCTCGCCCCTACAGGGCTCAAACCCATAACCGCCCTATTCCCAGGGCGTTGCCCTGGGCTGGTATGGCAGCGCGCCTTCAGCGCTCCAGACGGACTCCCTGATTGCACAGGTCGAATAAAGCAGGCCGCCAAGAGGGCTGAGGAAACCGCCCGCTCAGCGCTTCGGCGGCGGTGCCTCGCGCGCCAGGGCGCCAGCGTCGGTACTGAGCACCAGGACCGCAAAGCGCTCGACCTGGGCCAGGTCGTCGCTGCTCAGGCTGCTGTAGTCGAAGCGCCCGCGCAGGTCGGTGTAGCCATCTTTGTAGAACTCGACCCGGCCGTCCTGGTAACGCGCATAGACTTTCACGTAGACCTTGCTCAGCGGCTTGTCGCTCTCGGCGTGGAGAACGCGCAGCTGGCCGTAGTTCTCCTGCATCTGGAGGTTGAGCGAGTGCGGGGTATAGGCCTGTGAGCGCTGCAGGCCAGCCGCAGCGGCCTCGATGACCACATTGCGATTGGCGTAGGCCTCCGGCAGGTCGAGGGCGAGTTCACCACCCTTGGTTGCCGTGGCGTGCCGGTCGCTACGGCTGGGACGCACCACGGCGAAGGCCGCCGAGGCGTCCTTCACAAAGGGAGCCCGCGAGAAGAGCAGTTCGACGTCCATAGGGTAGTAGTTGACCGTGATCTCGCTGAGGTTCCTGTGCCGGATGAGGATGCGCCGATTCTCGACGGTCAGCTCCAGCGTGGGTTCAGTGTCCGCGAGTTGCGTCTGCATCTGAGTGCGGTTTTCGCGGTCCACCACCCGCACCTCCTCACCGGCGATTTCGTCGCACTGGGCCAGGATCTCGCCGAAGCGCTCGCGCCAGCGTTTGACGGGGTGCTTTTCGTAACGCCGGGCAATGGCCCGGGCCTCTTTCCATTGTCCTTGGCAGAGCTGGAGATAGGCCTGTGCGGCCTCGTACTGCAGGCGCTCCGCGACCGCCTCTGGGGGGACCTTGGCGAACTGCGCCAGGGCCTCCGCCGTACGGTCCTGCAGTGCCAGGTAGAAACAGAGACCGAGGCGTTCCTCGCCGTCGAGAGTGCCCTTGCACGAGAGGCGCTCCAGGAAGGCCTGATACTGTGCCAGGAACACCGCGTTCAGGATCGTGCGACGAGAGCCCAGCACATGTGCCCTGGCGTTGACCAGTGGCCAGTACTCCTTGTGCTCGTAGGCGCCGCGACGGAGGACATCCAGGCTGAGGATCGGGCTCTCCAGCCACGGCCCGCAGGACTCCGCCAGGGGCGTCTGGGGCAGGTACTCCTTCATGGCCGCCACGTCGTCATGTTGCACCGCGTAAGACCACAGGACCGCGTCGAACCGGTGCTGCCGCCGGAGCAGGTCCAGTGCCTTGGTGAAGAAGACTTTGTCGCGCAAGCGGAAGGCGAGGCGCTCCAGCTTTGGCTGGATCTCGCGCAGATTGTGCTGCTCGAGGAACGCGAGGACCTCGGCGTCCGCGCCAAATTGCGACACGTAATCCCAGGTCCCGGTGCCCGTCTGCGGTTTGTCGGTCACCGTGAAGCTCCGCGCCTGCGCCTGCGCCAGCACGCGCCCTTCGCCGGAGACGATGGCGGGGTAGTGCTTGTAGGCGCCAGGCCGCGGGAAGTAGAAGACGTACTGAAGCGAGTGCTGCTCGTAGGGCTGCAGGAGCACCGGGGTGCTGCGCAGCCGCAGTGCATCGCCCAGCGGCACCGCGCCCTCCGGAATCTGCAACAGCACATCGACGTGCCGCGGGTCCGCGGTGGCGTTGGTGACCATAACGCCGCAGGATACGGCTCGACCGGCGGGGACCAGGTCGCCGACGCGGCGCGGTCGTTCGCCGTAGGGCGTGCGTTCCGGTTCCGCCGCCGGATCAGTGAACTCCTGGCGGACGAACACCTCCTGCGCCGCCCCGGCCTCCTGAGGCTTCAACTCCTTGCGGTAACAGATCGCCGGCCCGGCCGTCTTCAGCCGCAACGCGCCTTGCTCGACGGCCGGTTCCGCCGTCGGCGCCTTGCAGGGCAGATCGAGGACGGCCAGAGCCAGCATCATTTCGGTGAACGAGGCGGTGGCCTCAGCCACATGCACGCTCAGGAAGGGCCCCTTGCCGTCGTGCGCCGCCCAGTCGGCCCAGAAGCGGTTTTGGGGGACGCGCTCGGGGGTCTGGGCGCCGAGCGGCAGCTTCCAGTAGCTGGTCTCGGCCCATTCCGCGGTCCGGTCCTGAGCCACGTAAAGGCGTCGAACCGATTGGCGTCGGGCCCGGTCTGCCGACGCCGTCTTGCGCCCATAGGCCGGCGCTGATTCAGCGACCACCATGCCCTTGTCCGTCTCTTGCAGCTTCCCGTTGGCCTCGGCGCGATCCGCCTTGGCGGCGCGGGCCGGCGCCGGCGGTGGGGCAGAGGCCGGCAGAGCCACCGCGTCGGCCCGCATCACCACCTCCGGCGAGGCCAACGCCGTGCCGCTGTTGCCAGCCACCGCGAGGTCGAAGCCCTCGGCCTGCCCGCGGCCTTGCAGCGCCCGCAGGAACAACTCCAGTTCGGCCTGCGGGTTACGGGGACGCAGGGCGCAGACCTCCGCGAAAGCGCGCCGCACCGCGGCCGCCTGCTCGGGCAGAGCCTTGCCCAGTGCTGCCTGCTCGAAAGCATTGAGCCGCATCCAGCGCCAGGGCTCCAGGTAGGGTGAGAGATCGGCGCCGATCAGCCAGTCGTCCACCAGCGTCTTGTCCCGGCGGTTGGCCAGGTAGGGCTTGATGACGCGCGTAAAGAACTCCGGGTCCCGACGCGACAGGAAGACGTTAAGCTCGTGACATGCGTAACGGCTGTAGCGCTCCTGTTTGGCCTCCTCCGGCAACTCGGGCCAGTCGAGGATGAAGCGGAACTCGGCCAGTTCGGCATTGCCCGCCAGGGACTCAAAGAGGGCGTACACGTCGGCTACACTCGAGTAGGTCTGCAGGCGGGCGGCTGCGGCGTTGTCGATGACCACCTCCTGCGCCTCCGGCAGGGAGTTCACGGTACGCAGTTCGCCGAAGCGCACCGCCGCATCGAGAGCCTTAGGCAAGCGCAGGTCCCGGTAGGTCTCCGTGGGACAGGCCAGCGGCAATTGGCGCAGGACCGACTCCTGGCCGTTGGCAACGACCACCGTGATCATCTGCCGAGGCCCCAGGGCGGGGAGTGTCGCCCTGACGCGACCCTCGGCGTCCGGCGCCAGGTTGAGCACGGATAGCGCTGGCGCCGAGAGGACCTCGAGGCAGGGCGCCAGCGGCCCGCCGCCGCCCCGGTTGCTCACGCCCTCGGCCAACTCGAGACCCGCCGCCCGCGCCACCATCTGGGCCTGCGGCTTCCTCTCCTGCTTGTCCTTCGCTTCCGCCCAGGACTCGCCCTGCCGGGCCTGCTGTTTCTCGGTCTCGGTGCGCCGGGTCTCCCAGGGGTTCAGCAGGAGACTGGGGCGCTGGACCATGACCCCGGGGAAGACGGTCGCATAGCGGCGTTCGAGGACGTAGCGCAGTTCATCGCCGAGCGCTCGGCCCGAGACGTAGCGGGCTGGCGCCTGGGGATCCTGGTGCTGCAGGATAGCGTCCGGAATCCCGTGCAGCAGCTCCGTTGCCGGATCAGGCCCATAGAGCAGGCGATTGGCGAAGATGTGGACGCGCGTGCCGGGCGCCGCGTTCACCAGCCGGACGCTAAGGGTCTCGCCCGCGAGGCCACACTCGGCAATCCCCAGCGGCCGATACGGCGGTACGCTGACGGCCCGTTCGCGCCCCAGGATGTCCGGCCCGGTCCGCTCGCCGGGCAACACATGCACCCCCAGCCGACGGCAGGAAGGCAGCAACCTGGCCACATACTCTCCCGGCGGGAGCCCCTTCACCACCAGCAGACCGGCGCTGACTTCCACCGCCGCGGAGACGGTCCCGCTCAGCGCTCCGGCGCCGCTGACCGCGGCGATGCTGATCGCCGTATCCGGGACCACACCGCCGTCTGCCGGTAGGGTAAGAGACTCGCCTGCGCCGAGATACACGTTTTCTGGCCAAGGCGAGCGCCGCACCCAAGGCTCCAAGGGCACCTCGAGCGAGTTCGCCGCAAGCGGCGATTCGGCATGCACCCGGGCGATCTCGGCGAGGTCGCCCAAGGCCACCCGGCCAAGCTCATCCGTGGCCAGCACCGCGGTCACGGGACGGCCGAACAGGCGCGGCTGCAACTGCACCCTCACCGGGGTGCGGGCCAAGGGCTCGCCGCCACGCCCGATCAGTTCGAGCCAGCAGCCCTCGGCCGTACGCCGCAGCCACAGCATCCCCGGCGCCAGCGCCGACTCCGTGGTGTTCACGGCGAAGACCTGCCGCGCCACGAGATCGACCTTCTTGCCCGTGCTCACTTGCTCGATCTTGCCGGTAAGGGACACCTCGACGGCGCGCAGATCCGGGGGCACGGCAAACTCCGCCACATAATCCCGGTCCGCAGTCAGCTTGAGGCCCGCGGTGGGCCGGGCACTCGAGACGCCCTGCACGTCCGTGGTGCGCACCACCAGCGCCACCTGTTCCAGCAGTCCGGGATCGACCGCGGTCCCCTGCACGGTCAGGGCGGCACGCACCAGAATCCGCGCCCGTTGGCCCGCCTGCAACGACTCCGGATCCAGGTGGAAGCTCGCCTGGAGCAGGTAGTCCTCACGGCCATGCTCAAAGGTATGGAGCGCCGCAAAATCGCCCTGCCGCACCACCGCCTTCACCACCCCAGGGGCCGTGCTGAAGGGCACCACGATCTCGCCGTCCTGGTCGGCACGGTACGCTTGAGCCCCGACCTGCATGACCGCGTTGGCCACCCGCTGGTTATCCTGATCATAGACGCGGAACACATGCCCCGCCGAGCCCAGGCGCTCGCCCAAGCGCAGGCGGCCCTTGCGCACCAGCGCCCGGCTGCTCTTGCCGTTGCCGATGAACTCGATCACCCACACGCCCGGCCGGTTCATGGCGGGAAACTCAAACGTCTCCACGTGCCGCAGCATCGGCGCCTGCGTGTACGGCGCCACGCGCTCCTCGCCCGGCGCCAGCCCGTCCAGGTCAACCCCCTCGGTGATCTCGTCCTGCTTCTGCTGGTACCAGTTCACCGTGTTGATCTCGTAGGTCTTCACCAGCAACTGCGGCACATTCTTGACCGCCACCCGCAACCGCACCGGCTCAGCCAGGGCGAAGAGCCGCGGATTGTCAGGCAGAAAATCGACCTCGATCAGGTCCTTCAGCGCCTTCACCCGCGCCGGACTCAACATGCCAAACCACGTTTCCGCCTTGCCACTACCATTAAGGAGCTTGGTCTCGGCGAAGACCTCCTTCAAGTACGCTTCCTCGAACCAGGCGGCGAACTCCGCCACCGAGTCGGCGTCGCGCAGAAAGCGCCCCAGGCAGTCGCGCACCAACGACTCATCCGTGGCAATGGGTGGCATCCGGGTCGAGGCGCTGAAGTCGGCGCCCAAGTTGGCATACGGGGTGCGGGCCGCTTCGAAGGTCTTGAGGTAGCCCCGACTCACGTAGGGCATCTGTCGAGGCAGTTGCGCGTATTCGAGAAACCGCGCTTTGTCGTAGACGCCGCGGGAGCGGTCGAAGCTCAGCCGGTGGTAGAGCACGTGGGCCTTCACCGAATTCTGCGCCGGCGGCAGCCGCCGGGCGAAGGCCCACAGGCGGTCCAGATAGGCCTCCTGCTCCGCTGGGACATTCTCCCAGTCGGACACACCGGCGGGCAGTAGCTTGGCCAGGTAGACCCGCACAAAAGTGTCGTTGCCCAGCAAGTCGGGCATCGACTGGGCGCAGAGATCGAGTTGCGCCAGCAGGAGTTCCTTGTGCACCGCCAGGGAACCGAAGCCGCCGCTGTCGGGCCGTTTGAGGTCGGCCACTACCATGATCGGCAGTTTGGCGGAGTCCGGCCAGGTCAAGCGGGCCAGGAGTTCCCGCCGCCGGTCCGGCGAGAGCTCCAGCCCCAGCAGCACGTCCTGGGCCTCCTCCAAGTCCACCGCAAAGCCGCCCAAGCCGGGGTCCTGCAGGGCACTTTCGATCAGTGCCGCCCGCGTCACCCGCTCGGCGGGCAGTCGGCTGGGTAACTGCTGTTCGTCCGGCAGGACCTCGCGCTGGTGGTCGAAGCGCAGGCCCAGCACGCGCTTGAGGTAGTCACGCGTGCCGACGCCGTCACGACCATAGGAGAGCAGGCGCTGCCGATTGAAGAGCATCTCCCGCCGCCCCGACTGCGGATACTTCTCGGTGAACTGCGCCAGCAGCGCCTCGGCCTCCGGGAGCTTTCTCTGGTTCTGCAGGTCGAGGACGTTCCAGTAGTAGTGCTCCTCTGAACCTGGAACCAGCTCCTGCAGCGGCACTCGTCGATCGTCGGCGAGCACATAGCGCTCGCTGAAGCCAATGTCCTGGGCGGCGAGAATGGGGGTCAGCAGCAGCGCGAGAGCGGGAATCATCGTATTCATGGCGATGGTACTCCGGAGTGTCCGCCGAGACAGGCCCTGGCGTGATTGCCTGCGGTCAGTCCTGCTATACCATAGACGCGCGAGGGTCCGGAATCATAGGCGGGCGGGAGGGCACATGGCAGTTCCGTGGGGGCTTGCTTGTATGAGAACCGCAGAATGTCGAAGGACCCATGATGACGAACTGAACCCTTGGATGAGACTTGCGGCAACCTCGTATGACACCAGGCGCTTCCCATTCCGCCCGGAGTCCGCCGCGGCGGACGAAGGGCGTTGGAGGGCGCCGCGGCGTCGGCGCCGCAGCGACCAAGCCCGTTCCAGGCAGGTTCGCGGTATCCCCACTGGCCGGTTCGCGGTATCCCCACTGGCCGGTTCGCGGTATCCCGCTTGCCGCCCTGGAGCCCGCGATGCC
>CAILKC010000340.1 GCA_903834675.1 uncultured Victivallales bacterium
CTGGCCGCGCGGTGCCCATCGACTGTCGGTATGCCGCCCCGGCAGGGCTCAATCTCGTTTTGGATTCATTCCCAGGGCGCTGCCCTGGGCTGAGGAATGGCCGCGCTTTCAGCGCTCCGCGGCGTCTGGCATTCGCGACACGTCCCGCCGGAAGTCTCCCCCAAGAGTCACGTGACCCGTTTTGCTCGCCGGACGCGGAGACGATCGAAACAGAAGCCCCTACGGAACTGACACGCGCCCCGGCCGACGGCGGTCGTTTCATGAAACAGCCCTGGGCCGACGGTCAGCCAACGCGCGTGCCACGGGCCTCGCGGTAGGCATCGAGGGCGGCGGGGAAGGGGCCCAGGGCGCGGTCGAGGATACCCAGCGACGCCGCGATGGCAATGCCGTAGTTGGTGATCGGCACCCCCTGGCGGCGGCATTGCAGCAGGCGTGACAGCACCTCGCGCCGGTTCCAGACGCAGCAGCCGCAATGCACCACGAGGCGGTAGGGCGAGAGGTCAGCGGGCAGGTCGTGTCCCTGCACATGCTCAAACTCGAGTCGGCCACCGACGAATTGCCGTAGCCAGCGCGGAATCTTGACGCGGCCGATGTCCTCCCCAATCGGATGGTGCGCACAGGCTTCGGCGATGAGCACGCGGTCGCCGGAACGCAGCATCTCGATGGCGGCAGCGCCGCGGGCGAACTCGACCAGGTCGCCCTTGTAGCGCGCAAACAGGATCGAGAACGAGGTCAGAGGCACACCGTCCGGGGTGTCAGCGGCCACCTTCAGGAAGGCCTGCGAATCGGTGACCACGAGGGCCGGCGGCGTGCGCAGGCGGTCCAGGGCCTGGCGCAACTCGCGCTCCTTGACCACTAGGCAGCAGGCGTCGTTGTCGAGCAGATCGCGGATGGACTGCACCTGCGGCACGATCAGGCGCCCCTTGGGAGCCTCCGTGTCGATGGGCACCACCAGCACCGCCAACTCCCCCGGTGGCACCAGGTCGCCCAGGATGGTGGGCGGGTTGATGAAATCGGCCGGGACGGTCTGGATCAGGGCCTGGCGCAGATCCAGGAGGCCCGCGCCGGTCGCTGCCGTCGTCTGCACGCAGGGCGTCTGCTGGCTGGCCAGGGACTCCAATAGCGCCGCGCTGGGAACCCCCAGGTCCGTCTTGTTGAACACGACGATGACGGGAATCTTGCGCTCCTGCAGTTCCCGGAGCAGCCCGTCCTCGAAGTCGCCCCAGTCCCCGGCTGCCACCACGATCAGGGCGATCTCGGTACGCTCCAGCACACGCCGGGTCCCCTCCACTCGCAGCGCTCCCAGCGCCCCCACGTCGTCGATGCCGGCGGTGTCGATGAACAGCACCGGCCCGATGGGCAGGAGTTCCATGGGCTTCTCGACGGGGTCGGTCGTCGTCCCGGCGACCTCCGAGACGATGGAGACCTGCTGTCGGGTCATGGCATTGAGCAACGACGATTTGCCGACATTGCGGCGGCCAAGGATAGCGATGTGCAGCCGGAGGCCTTTGGGGGCGGTTTGCGAAGTGCTCACGCTGACGGTCCTTTCGCGGACGTGGGTGGGAGGTCGGGCGAGCCCAGCCGCATCACGGCTTCGGCCGAGGTCAGTTCGGCATATTCGGCGGCGGTCAGTCGCCCGGAGGCCAGGGCCGCCGCCCGGATGCTGAGGCCTTCCGCGTGGGCCCGCTCACCGATCGCCAGAGCCGCTTCGTAGCCCAGTTGCCCCACCAGAGCGGTCAGCGTCGCGGTCGAGGAATCGACCTGCCGTCGGCAGCGCTCCTCGTCGGCGGTCAGGCCGGTGACGCAGTACCGGCAGAGGATCACGCAAGCCTGGGTCAGCAGGTCCAGACTGGAGAGCAGGGCGTCGGCGATCAAGGGCAGGAAGGCGTTCAGCTCAAGACTTCCGAGAGCGCAGGCCTGGGTCAGGGCCTGATCGTGCGCCATCGCCGTCAGGGCCGCCTGCACCACCGCTTCGGGGATGACCGGGTTGACTTTGCCCGGCATGATCGTCGAGCCCGCCTGGCGCGCCGGCAGACGAATCTCGCCCAGGCCCCCCGCCGGGCCGGAGGACAACAACCGCAGATCGTTGGACACCTTGACCAGGTTCACCGCCAGGGCCTTCAGAATACCGCTGACTTCGGCGAAGACATCCGCATTCTGGGTCGCGTCCACCAGGTTCTCGGCGCGGGCCAGCCCCAGGCCGGTGAGCGCCCGCAGGTGTTCGACGACGCGGAAGATGTAGGCGCGCGGTGCGGCCAGGCCGGTGCCGATGGCAGTGCCGCCCAGGTTGACCACCCGCAGACGTTCTTCGCACTTGTAGATGCGCCAGCGGTCGCGCGAAAAGGCCTCGGCATAGGCCGACATCTCCCGCCCCAAGGTGGTCAACACGGCATCCTGAAACTCGGTGCGCCCGACTTTGACGATGTGGGCGAAATCCTTCTCACGCTCCTGGAACGCCTCCTGCAGGGCCACCACCGCGGTCTGCAAGTCCCGCAGCTTGCGGATGGCGGCCACTTTGAGTGCGGTCGGATAGGTGTCGTTGGTCGACTGGTGCAGGTTGAGGTCATCAAGCGGGCTAAGGCGGTCGGCCTCGCCCGGGGCGGCGCCGAGGAGCACCAGAGCGCGGTTGGCGAGGACCTCGTTGACATTCATGTTGGTCGAGGTGCCCGCCCCGCCCTGCAGCGCATCGACGCGGATGTGCTCGGTCAGGAGTCCCTCCACCATCTCCGAGCAGGCCCGCTCGATGGCGGCGAAGGTGGCCTCATCCCAGCGCCCCAGGTCGTGATTGGCCCGGGCACAGGCCAGCTTCACCGCGCCATAGGCCTGCACCAGTGCCGGGTTCACCGGCCGCCCCGACAGTGGAAAGTTCTCCAGCGCGCGAACCGTGTGGATGCCGTACAAGGCAGCGGCCGGAACCGCAGCGGTACCCAGCATGTCCCGTTCGGTGCGAAACGCATCCATGGCTAACCTTTCGACGCGTGCATGCGAACCGCGGTTCTCACTTCAGTATGTCCGGCCCCAGCCGGGGGCTCGGCTGAACCCTTGTATGAGACTGCAGCAACCTCGTATGACCCCAGGCGCTTCCCATTCCGCCCGTCGTCCGCCGGGGCGGACGACGGGCGTTGGAGGGCGCCGCTGCGTCGGCGCCGCGGCGGCTACGCCGATTCGACAGGCTCACGGTCTTCGACAGGGCCGCCCTCCAGGCGATCCGGCGCGTCCCGGCCGGATCGGAGTGGGAACCGCGTCGGCAAGTCTCATTCCGGTATGTCCGGCCCCAGCCGGGGGCTCGGCTGAACCCTGAACCCACCCCGCCTAGAAGTACACATCCCGCTTGCCCTCGCCGCGAATCTCGGCGAGGCGCTGGGTGAGTTCGCCGCGGAGTTCGGGCTGGTCGAGACCTTCCAGCTCCGCTGCGATGAGCCGTTCCCCGGCGGCCCGGGTTTCGGGCGAGGCGTAGTCGGTCAGGTACTCGGTCAGCGTCGTCAGGGCATTGGGCGTGCAGAAGCGTTTGATGAAACCGGGGATGGCAAACTCCATGAAGTGCTCGCCCGTGCGGCCCAGGCGGTAACAGGCCGTGCAGAAACTCGGCACGTAGCCATCTTCCATGAGTTGGCGCATCACGGTGTCGAGCGAGCGCACATCGCCGAGTTCGAACTGCTCGCGTTCCATGCACTGCGTGTCGCCGGCCTCGGTATAACCGCCAATCTCGATGCGGCTGCCGGCGTCAATCTGCGAAACGCCGAAAGCCAGCACCTCCCGCCGCAGTTCGGGCCGTTCCCGCGCCGTCAGGATGAGCCCCGTGTAGGGCACGGCCAGACGCAGCACGGCGACCAGGCGTTTGAATTGGTCATCGCTCACGAAGCGCGACTCGTCAAACTGCGCCCCAGAGGCCGGCCGCAAGCGCGGAAAGCTGATGGTGTGCGGCCCGACCCCATAGCGCTGCTGCAGGAAGCGCGCGTGACTGACCAATCCCAGCGTCTCGAAGCGCCAGTCGTAGAGGCCGACCAAGGCGCCGATGCCGACGTCATCGCAGCCCGCTTCCATGGCCCGGCTCAGGCCATCCAGACGGTAGAGGAAATGGCCCTTGCGGGTGCGCGGCGGGTGCATCTTGGCGTAGGTCTCATGGTGGTAGGATTCCTGGAAGATCTGGTAGGTGCCGATGCCGGCGGCCTTGAGGGTGCGGTAGCCTTCGTGGTCCAGCGGCGCGGCATTGATGTTGACCCGGCGGATCTCGCCATGGCCAATGCGGGTGCTGTACACGGTACGCACGCAACCGGCCATGAACTCGGCGTCGTAGTCCGGGTGTTCCCCAAACACCAGGATGAGCCGCTTGTGCCCCTTGGCCTCCAGGGCCGTCACCTGCGCGGCAAGCTCGGTCTCCGTCAGCGTCCGCCGGACCGATTCGCGGTTGCTCCGGCGAAAACCGCAGTACAGGCACTCGTTGACGCAGGCATTGCCGATGTACAGCGGGGCAAACAGCACGATGCGGTTGCCGTACACCCGCCGCTTCAACTCCCGCGCCGCCGCGAAAATCTCCTCGACCAAGTCTGGCTCCTCGGCCCGCAGCAGCACCGCCGTCTCCTCGACCTCGAGCGCCTCCTTGGCCAGGCTCTTGGCGATCACCTCCCGCACCCGTGCCGGGTCCGGCGCCGCCGCGCCGAGCAGCCCCTGGATGTAGGCATCGTCGATGAAATCGGTCGCCGTTTGGCTTAGGGTCATGGCAGGCAGTCCGCTCATGCGTCAGTCCTTTCTGCGGCAACGCCGGGTTGCAGGCGCTGGTGATAGCTGCGCGAATCGCCCCGACCCGTACCCACGGTGCGGCCGATCGAGTGAATGCGCTGGGTCATGCAGCCGTGGCAGATGTCGGCGGTCTCGGCGATACAGACCTTGGCCGGGTAGATCTCGTAGTAGGCGCGATACTGCACCGGCGTCAGATTCGGCATGACGATGTTCGCCCCGCGCGCCAGGCCCAGCTCGCGGCCGGAGGTCTTGTTGAGCGTGGCTAGTGCCGTCGTGCTGGGGAGGTTGGCGCGCGGGCAGGCCAACCGGGTGAGCGCCAGCATCTTGTACGTCATCAACTCGCTGGCCGGCGCCTGCTCGCCGCCGCCAGCTTCCCCCCCGGCCAGCGCCTGCTGTCCCAGCGGCGTCTGCGGGTGGGGGATGTACGGCCCGACCCCGATCATGTCCAGATCGAGCCGCTGGAACCAGGCGATGTCCTCGGCCAGATCGGCGTAGGTCTGGCCGGGAATGCCCAGCAGCACCCCGCTGCCCACCTCGTAACCCAGCTCCCGAAGCTGCCGCATGATGGCAAAGCGGTCCGATACCACTCCCGGAAGCGCCGGATGGATACGCTCGTAGAGTCGCCGGTTGGAGGTCTCAAAGCGGATCAGGTAGCGGTCCGCCCCCGCCGCCCGCCAGCGCGCCAGGTCCTCGACCGCGCGCTCGCCGACACTCAGCGTCACCGCCAGCCGCGTTTCCCGCTTGATCGCCGTCACGACCTCCGCCAGCCAGGCAGCCGTGCAGCCCGGATCCTCGCCCGACTGCAGCACCACGGTGCCGTAGCCAAACTCAACCGCCTTGTGGGCACACTCGAGGATCTCCGCGGCACTCATGCGATAGCGGGTCAGAGCGCGGTTGCCGGCGCGCAGCCCGCAGTAGGCGCACTGCCGGACGCAAACATTGGAAAACTCCACCAGCCCACGCAGATGCACCTCGTCGCCGACGTGCTGGCGCCGGGTCGCATCCGCCTGTCGCCAGAGCTCCTCAAGGCGAGCGCCATCGGTCTCCCGTAGCCACTGCAGAAGGGTCTCTCGGGTCATGGATTCACCCCACCGGGAGCAGGACCGGGTCCTGATCACTTGGTCAACAACACCGATTTCGACGTCACTCCAGGCACCATCCCGAGCTTGCCGGACAACGCCCCGAGCTGGTCCGTCGTGCCCTCGACGATGATGGAGATGATGTTGAGGCCGCGCTCACGGTACGGGATCCCGATGCGGCCGATGATCGTCTCGCCAAACTCGCTCAGGATATCGTTCACCTTGGGAACCGCTGCCTTGCGGTTCTCGATCATGATGGCCACCACGCCGATACGACTTTCCACCGTACACCTCGCCGCTGGCGCCGAGCGCAGAACCCAAAAACAAAAACCCGGCATTCCTGGGGGAGGAATACCGGGCCATGACAGTCGTTAGCCAACCACCACGCCCTGCATCACATTCACCCTTAGGGGTCAGGACGAACCCTCGCCGCAGGCAATGCTTGCAGAGACCCGCCGCTGTCGGCGCAGTCCACTTTCAAGATACCGGAACCATAGCCTTTGCTCGCCGGGGGTGCAAGCCGGCGGCGAGCGCCGCGTCCGCTGGAGATGCGCTGGGCGCCGTGGGCTGGGCCTCTTGGAGATGCCCTGGGCCGCCAGCGCCGCGCCTGAGGCCAGGCGCCTCTCCAGCGCGCCGTTCGCCGCGGCGAAAGGCCGTCTCATGCAGCCCCGCGGGCCGGGGCCGCGGCGACGATTCGGCCGCCCGTGGGCGGCCTGCTCTTGCGCTCCAGGCGCTTGGTGTCGTGGCGGTGCTATGTTGGCGAGGTGAGCCGGGCGTCCCGTAACCCCGGCCGAGCAGACGTGGAGGAGGTGACCGCGATGCATGGGCAAACTTGTCTGGCCGTTGTCATTCTGGCCTGTTCGGTCGGAGTTTCCAGGGGCGCTCCGGTCGGCGTGGTTATCGATGATTTCTCGGCGCCGCAGCCGACGGCTTGGCAGATCAGCGGTTCGCCGGAGTACTACCGCGGGGGCTTCGGCGCCGCGGGGCTGACCTGTGAGCCGATGGCGGCCGACGGCTCGCCGGCGCTGCGGGCTGTCATCCGTATCCCCGTCGGCGCGGTGCCGGCGGCGATCTGGCTGACGCGCAAGCTCGATACGCTGCCGGGGCTGCAGCGCTGGGAGAAGCTCACGTTTCGCTTCAGGTTGAGCACGACCACGGGCCTGGCCGCGGAGCGCGGGCTGGTGTGCCGGTTGCGCACCAGTCAGACCACGTTTGTCGATCTGCCGTTTGCCGAAGCATCTCAGGTGCGGGCCGGAGAATGGCAGGACGCCATCGTGCGCCTGGACGCCTTCCCCAACCCGCGCAATCTCTACCAGAGCTACTTCGATCCCCTGGTCGAGCTGACCTTTCGCTTCGGGGCGGCCGAGGGCCAGGCCTTCGACGGCGAATTCCGCCTTGCCGCCCTGACCCTGCACCCCAAGGCCGCGGACGGTCCCTACGAAACGCAGCTCACAGCGCGAGTCCCCGGCGGGCTACGCCGCGCGCTGCTGGTCACGCATTCGGCGGCCAGCTTCTACTTTGCACGTGAGGTCCTGGAGACGCTGGGTGTGACCGTGGACCGGCGGCTTTTCCGCGGCCTGCATTTCCCGGTCTTCGAGTTTCCGGCCTCGCGTCAGGAGCTTTTCGGGTATGATCTGGTAGCCCTGGTCGATGTGGACCCCTACGTCCTGACGCGGCCGCAGCTCGAGTGGCTGTGCGACTACACGGCCAGCGGCGGCGGGTTGCTCTTTGTCGGGGGTCCGAACACGCTCGGCGAATCCAAGCTTTTCCCCGCGCCGTTGGCAGACCTGCTGCCGGTCAGGCTGGTGCCGGGCCGCACGCTGACGCCGGTCAACGCCAGCCCGGAGGCCGCGACCACGCACCCGATCCTGACCGGCGTGACGGCGCCACTGCCGCCGCTGCCCCAGGCGCAGGCCTTGACGCCGACCGCCGCGGCCACCGTTCTGCTGACCGCCGGGCCGGTGACGCCGGTGGGGTGGGGCCTGTATTCCGGCGGCGGCCGGGCCGATGGCAGCCTGGGTCGCAGCGACGAGGCGCACTCGGGACGGCGCAGCGCGCAACTGGAAACGCGCCAATTCTACGTGGACCCCAAGACCGGCAAGCCGACCTTCCTCACCCTCAAGCTGTTGCAGGGCGACTCGGATGGCTACTCCGGTGCGCGGGCCTATGTGGCCAAGCCTGGCGCGGAGTACCGCTTCGCCTTCTGGTGCAAGGGCGAGGTCCCGGAAGTCAAGGTGGGGGTAACCTGCTGGACTACGGCGGCGGCGCTGGCCGCAGACCGAGTGTCAGTGGAAACCTCACTCAAGCCTCTGCGGCCAAGCGCTGAATGGCAACGCCATGAAGGTAGTTTTACCCTGCCGACTACGGCGCAGCGGTTCGTTCTGGGGTTCGGTGTCAGTGGCTCTGCCGGGCGCTTTCCGCTGGGCTCCCGGCTGCTGGTCGATGACGTCGAGATGGCCGAGGCTGCCGCTGGCGGGAACCTGGCCGTCAACCCCGGCGCCGAAGAGGACCGCTCGGTGCCGGTCCTGACCGTAGGGCCAGGTGGGCAGGGCCGGGTGGCGGTGCTCAACGGTGTTCCTGGCCCCGACGGCTTCTTCGGCAGCGGCGCCTACCGCACTCTCCTGGCGCGCACCTGCCAGTGGCTGGTCGGCCAGGAGCCCACGGCGCAAGGGCTGGCCGGTTAC
>CAILKC010000341.1 GCA_903834675.1 uncultured Victivallales bacterium
CCGCCGCGGCGCCGACGCAGCGGCGCCCTCCAACGCCCGAAGTCCGCCGCGGCGGACTCCGGGCGGAATGGGAAGCGCCTGGTGTCATACGAGGTAGCGACAAGTCTCATACAAGCCGAGCCGCCGGCTTGGAGGCCGGACATACCGGAATGAGACTTCCAGCCTGCGCCACGAGGCGTACGTAGTCGAGGCTTTAGCCGGTTTCACGCCCCCCATTGAGCCCGCCCAAAAAGCTCGACTACGTACCCGCGCCGCGACCGGCCTGCACCCTGCAAGTCTCATACAAGGGTTCAGGGTTCAGCACTGAAAACCGGGGCGCGACGGGTCACCTACGACGACCATTACCAGCACGTGCCGGGCCTGCTGGTCGAATCTCCATGACACGGGAAAACCCATAGCCTCAGCGCCGCGCCAGCCAGCGCACCAGCGCGTCAAAGACGGTCTTCTCGGTGCCCGTGAGGTCCTTCGCGTAGCCGTAGTAGGAGCCGGAGTAGACGACGCGGCCCTTGCCGACCTCGCCGAGAACGTACACCGGGTCGCCGAACGTGTTGCGGATCACCACCGTGCCCTGCGGACCGGGTTTGAAGATCATGTGGTCGCGGAACTCCGTGCCGAACTCCTGCCCCTTGGCCACGCCAACCAGCGCCGGGTGCGCCTCGGGGACCGTCAGGTTCGTCTCCACCACGTGCCGCTCGGCCTCGACCTTGTGCTTGGGCACGTCGCGGACCGCGATCTCGGGGAACACGCTCTCCATGTACCAGGCGGTGTCGTGACCGAACAGCACCCCGCCGCCCTGCTCGACGTAGGCGCGCAAGTTCTTGGAGATGTCGCTGTCGGCCGGGATCGGCAGGTTGAAGTTCTGCAACACCACGACCTGGAACTGCGTGAGGTACGGCACCGACATTCCCTCGAGCTTGTGCACCTCAAACGTGCCGTCCTTCTCGGCCGCCGCGAACATGCGGTCCTTCATGCCGTACAACCCGAGCTGCGGCTTGTTCGTCTTGCGCTCCAGTTGCGTCTTGCCGAGATTCTCCGGTTGGGCGCGCTTCTCGTACTGCAGCGCGTAGCGGCCGGCGGCAATCTCTTCATTCGCCCGCCGAAACCAGTCAAAGTAGACGCCGTGGTCCTCCTTGGTGTACTTGGGGCCTTCGTAGAAGATCCAGTACCCGTCGGAGATCGACGACAGCAGGCTCGCGTTCTTGCCGCAGAACTCGGGGTCCGCGCCCTGGACCACCGGATCGATGCCGCCGCAGTACAGGTGCGCCACGCCACGCGGCCGGACAGAGGCCATGCCGCTGAGCAGCACCGCGCGGTTCGCTTCCAGCGCCTTGGCCTCGTCCATGAACTCCGAGGGCCGGCCGTACGTCCACGGGTCGGCCAGGACGATCGGCGCCGCTACCGTACCCCACTCGGGCAGCGCCGCCTCAAGCATAAACGGCGTGCCCGGCGCCGGGTAGACAATGAACTGGAAACGCGGGTTGATGGCGTCCACGGCCTGCCGGAGCTTACGGCAGCGGGTGCGCCACGACTGAATCTGAAACTCGGCAAACGCCTCGTGATGCCCGTTCTTGACCAGCCACGGGTAGCGCTCCGCCAAGGGGAGTTCGGGTATCTGGATGCCCTTCGCGGCGGCAAACTCCTGCAGAATCTTGCCATCGTACGACAGCGAGTAACAGTTGCCGCGGCCGTTCGGGGAGTAGTTCTCGTAGTCCAGGAACGAGCCGATGAACGCTGGCACCTCGACCGAGATGCGCGCGTGCCCCAGCACCAGTTCGGTGGTCCAGTCCCAGAACTCGTCCGCGTTCGGGCTGCAGAGCTCCTGCTCGGCGCCGTCCTGCCAGACCAGCTTGCAGCCCTGCTTAGCCGTGAGCGTGCCGCGCATCCAGGCCATGTAGTAGAGGCCTTCGGCCTGGGCCAGCAGAGCCTGTTCGCGACAGACCGGCAGTTCGTGCCCGCCGATGCGCGGCGAGATGACGTTGAAGCCCGCCGCCTTGGTCGCCTTCATGTGCTCAGCCGTCATGACCCACTTGTTCGCGCCGGACATGACCTTATCGACCAGCACGCGGTACTTGTCGGTCTTGCCGAGCGCCTCGCGCGGCGGCAGTTGGGCGGCGGCCAAGAACGAGAGGCTTACGACGGCAAGCAGGGAGAGTCGGGCGAGCTTCATCCGGGCGATCCCTTTCATCCGAGGTTATCGGCAGCCTGAAGGCGGAGCGCACTATACTCGTTCAAGGTGACACGGACACTCCTGTCTGCGGTCCCGGAGGCGCACGTCAGCTCCGCAGGTGCGGTCAGGGACGGCATCTCTAATCCGCCTCGCGCCAGACCGGCGCCAGGCGGGGAGCAGCGCTCGGCCCGACCGTCCCCCAGCAGCGCCTCCACGATGGCGCCCTCCTCATCGCCGTTCGTTCCCTCTTGTCCGTTCCTGTTTGTGCCTGGGCGGGACCCGCTACTGTCCGCCACCGCCGGCGGGACCGAACGGAACGCGCGGCCCAATCTGCCCGAACGGGATCGCCGGAAAGCCCGCCAGCCGCGCGAACACCGGCGCGTCCGGACGCAGGGCAAAGTCACCCGCCGCCGCATCGACAAAGCCGGGGTCCGTGTCCGTGATCCAGTTGTCAGCCGTGCGTAGCACACCGCCCGCCTCGATGATGGCGCCCTCCTGCATCTCGACCTTGCCGTAACGGCGCAGCAACGGCACGGTCGGGTTGTAGATCAGGTTCCGTTCGAACGTGTTGGTGTCTGGGTACTGCCGTGGTTCGTCCCAGAAGCACAGCAGTTCCGGGTAGCGCTGCGCCTGCAGCAGGCGGCTCAGATCACGCCCGGCAAAGTACTCCTTCCACCCCTGGACGTTCCGTTCGTGCGCGGGCGAGCAGAAGGTCCCCATCAGGTAGGGGATCGTGCAGTCGATGAAGACGTTGTGGCGGGTGATGATGTGGGCGCCGGTGTTGTTGTTGATCGCACGGCAGTTCGAGGCTTCCCCTGCGCCGCCGATGCGATGGAAGACGTTCTCCTCGATCCGCCAGCCCATGGTCATGTTGTCCGGGTAGACCGCATTCTGCAGGTGGTACTGCTGCCCGATGTGGTGGAAGTAATTCCGGCGGATGACCGTACCACGCTCCAAAGGCCACTCGCCGAGATTCGCGTAGATTGCCCCCATATCGGTGAAGTCTTCGACCACGTGGCCCACATCGTTGTACTCAATAAGGTGGTCGTTGCCGTAGACCACGATGGCCACGTGCGGGCCGTGGCGGATGCGGTTGTGTGAGATGCGACTGCCGACGCTGCGGTATCCCAGCGCCACCGCGGAGGTGTAGACCTTGCCGTACCAGGCAAAGAGGTGGATGTCGCTGTCCTCCACGAAACAGCCGCTGGGTTCCAGTGTCTCGGGGGTGCCGCCCTGCAGGCTCACCCCGGCCCCGCCGACGTGGTGGATGTGACAGGCTCGGACCCCATGTCCCTTGCCGTTGAGGGAGACGCCAGTCCCGGAGAGATTGCGGATTCCGCAGCGCTCGACCAGCACCCCTTCGCCACCCGTGCCGACGATGCCGCTGCCGCGGCCCGCGTCCAGCAGCAGGTCACGGAAGACCACGTGCGAGGCGCCCTCCAGGCGCACCATCGGGACGGCCAGGACCGACAGCGTGATCGACACCGCCGCACGCTCGAAGCCTTCCGGGGGGAGCAGGTAGAGCATGCCCGAGTTGCGGTCCAGATAGTACTCGCCGGGCAGGTCGATCTCCTCAAGCAGGTTCTCCGCAAAGAAGTAATCGAAGGAGTATTTGTCCGCGATGGTCCCCACCTCCCCGTAGCGTAGCGTGATCTGCCGCTTCTCGTGGTCGATCTTCGCCACCTGGTTGTAGGACCACTCCCAGCTCCAGGTGAAGACGCCGTCCAGCCAGATGTCGTCGGCCTTGGACCACAATGCCGGCCGCTCGAAGGCGTAGGAGATCACGCCGCCGCGCTTGAGGAAGTCGGGGTCGTTCATGCCGGGCCCCGGGTCGATGATGCCGGAGCGGCCCACAACGCCCCGACGGTGTTTCTGCACGCCGCGCAGGAAGTCCGGGTAGTGGTCGTCCGGGTTGGGCCAACGGGCCCGTGTCAGGCGCTCGCCGTTGACATACAACTCGACCGGCGGAGTCTTGCCGAGGTTGGCTTTGTGATGGCCATGCCGGCTCAGCTCACCGTAGTCGGTGATCCCATGGCCTCGGAGGTCGCACTGCAGCAGCCTGTTCCTGGCCTCGACAGCGATCACCCGCTCCAGCAGGGCGCCGGCCGGTACCGGCACGAACCAGGACCGCTGCAGGGCGGTACCGCCGAACAGCGTCGCGGTCTCGCCAGGAGCGGAGGCATAGACAACGGGGGCGTCCGGGGTGCCGGAATCCTCCGCGGTCAGTGCAAATGTCGCCTGGCGCGGGTGAACCCCGCCGCGCAGCCGGACGGTCACGCCGCCCGCCGGCAGGCCGTCGGTTCCCTTCTTTAGTTCCCGGATGGCGTCCCGAGCGCGTTCGATGGTCGCGAACGGCTGTGCGCGACTCCCGGGGTGGGTATCGTCGCCCTGCGGAGCCACGTAATAGGTCACAGCCATAGCCGAGTCCTGCGGCGATGGCTGCAGCCGGCTGCAGCCGCTGCCGGCAACGAGGGCCACCTGCAGCCCGGCGGCGACGAACACCATAGTCGGTTTCCTGCGCATCTTTCCGTTCTCCTTCCGCTCCTCGCCACGACACGTCACGCAGTATCATACTATCGTTCGGCGTCGGTGCCCTCAGCGGTCGCGATGCGCCAGGAAGTACTCGCTGTAGCGGTCCGTCATCTCGGCCGGAAGGTCCCGGCGGGAGGTGACTGCCGACGACCTGGATGAGGCCCTTGCTCCGGCGCGACAGGTGATGGCACCTGTCGTACAGCGGACGCCGCCAGGCGCCAGGCTCAGATCTGGCCGACTCCCAGTCCACTGAGAAGCTGTGAAGAAATCGCCGCCGCCACACGAATCGCGCCATTCCCGTGCGGAGCTTCCCTCGACACCCGACCCTCGACCCGCATTCTTTCACACCTTCTGACCGGTTACCCCCGACCTGCCCGACCATTTTGACTAACTAACTTGACCATATTATGGTATAGAGACAGTGGCATATGGAAAAAGAGCGTCACGCTATGAACACCTTGCTGATCTCCGAGTTCAAGGCGAAGTGCATTGAAGTCATCAACGCGGTGCATGACAACCACGAGACGGTTGTGATCACCAGGCGCGGCAAGCCGTTAGCCAGAATCGTGCCACTTCAGGAGGCTCGTCCCGGCCCGCGGCGACTCGGCGCCCTTGCCGGTGAGGCCAAGGAGCTGGGCGACATCGTCCAGGTCGGTTTTGGTCAGGATTGGGAGGCCTTGCGATGAGGCTTCTCCTGGATACCCACGTCTGGTTTTGGGCGCTGCAGTCTCCAGAGAAGTTGGGCCCGGGGTGCCGGTCCATTCTGGAGGAGCCCGGCAACGAGGTGGCTGTGGCGACGATCTCAACCTTGGAGCTGGCGCAGTTGATCAGTGCCGGGCGGATCGAGCTGAAGGGGACCCTGGAGGCATGGGTTCGGCGCGGCATTGAGATCATGGGCATGCAGTCGTTCGAGTTGACTCACCCGATTTCCGTGCTTGCGTATGCGCTCCCCGGCACCTTCCACAAAGATCCCGCCGACCGCATTCTGGTTGCCACGGCGATCCACCACGGCCTCTCTTTGATCACTGCCGATGAACGCATTCTTGCTTACCCACATGCAGTGACGGTTGACGCTCGGAACTGACCCGACGCAGGACCTACCGGAAGCCCGCATAGGAGGCAGACGATGCAGCGAACCCTCGGGGTACTTTCAGGCCTGCTCCTGCTGGCGGTGGTCGGCGAGCCCGCCAGGGGCCAGGCCCCGGCGCCCGCCGTGGCCCCGCTTGTGCTGGCCGCGGACGGCGTCACTCGCTACCGGGTCGTACCGCCGGACCAGCCTTCCCCGGTGGACCTGTACGCGGTGCGGACCCTGACCGACTACCTGCGCCAGAGCACCGGCGCCGAGTTCCCGGTGGTGGCGGCGGCGGAGCTGCCCGCGGACGCGCCTGCTCTCTTCGTCGGCATCAGCGCGCCGGCGCTCCAACGGCTAGGGGAGGACCCCATCCCCGGACTGCAGGAGCAGGAGCACGTCTCCCGTAGCCGGGGTGCCGACATCTTCCTCTACGGCAAGGGCCTCCACGGGAACCTGCACGCTGCAATGTTCTTCCTGGAGACCCAACTGGGCTGGCGCTGGTACTCGGCGTGCGAGAAGCCGGTCGTCCCGTCCAGGCCCAGCGTGACGCTGAATCCGTTCAGCCGGAAGCGGGGATTCTCGTTCCCGAGCCGCGAACTGACGCTGTACTGGGGGCATGACTTCTACTACCAGAACGGCATGAACATGGCCTCCGAGAAGTGGGGCCGCGACCCGGCGTCGCCGTTCGTGCCGTACCTGCGCAACGACAAGTTCGTGCATAGCCTGTTCACTTACATCCCGCCCTCCCCGGATGCGGCGGAGCGCCGCCGCGACTTCACCTGGCTGCCCCGGACGGACTACTTCGCGACGAACCCCGACTTCTTCTCCATGGACGGCACCGGCAAACGCGTGCCGACGATGCAGCTGTGTTTCGGCAACCCGGCGCTGCGCCAGGAGCTCACCGCCAACGTGCTGCTGCACCTCGCCGCGGCGCCCGGCAACCGTATCATCGCGCTCGACGCCAACGACGGCGGCGCGAGGTTGTGCCACTGCCCGGCCTGTGCCGCGCTGGAGAAGAAGTACCAGAGCCCGGGAGGACCGCTTTTGGACTACGACCTGGAGCTGTGCGCCCGGCTGCAACGAGAACACCCCAGCGTCTTCGTCCGCACTATCGCCTACAAACGCAGCCAGACCCAGAAGCCGCCCGTCCTCCCGAAGGGGCAGACGCTGCCCCCCAATCTGATCATCTCCTTCGCCCCCATCGAGGACTGCTACTTCGCCGATTGGACCCACCCTGACGCGCGCCAGCAGGAAACCTATGCCGACTTGCAGGCGTGGAACACCATCACCGTCCCCGGCAACCTCTGGGCCTGGCTCTATCCGAACCCCTGGGGCACCGGGATCGAGATGCCCGTGGGCAACCTGGAACGCAACATTAACCAGGTGCGCCTGCTCTACCGGGCCGGGGTGCGTGGCTTCTTCACCGACCACTGCAAGTATCTGCAACGGGCCGGGCTGGGCGAGTTGCAGACGTACCTGTTCCTCAAACTCTTGCAGGACGTCGACTGCGATACGGACGCGCTCATCCGCGAGTTCACCGACCACCAGTACGGCGCCGCGGCGCCGCTGGTGCGCCAGTACCTCGGCGAACTGGAGCAGGGCCGCAAGGACATGCGGGAGCTGCCGCCCGGCGTGACCTACACGTCCCCGAATCTCGACGAGCGCACCTTCCCCTACCTGACGGTGGCCAACCTCCACCGTTGGCAGACCGGATTCGACCGCATGGAGGAGCAGGTGGCCGCGTCCCCGGATCCGCTCCTCGATGTCCGGCTGCTACGGCGCGAGCTGGATTTTGCCACGCTGTGGAAGTGGGTCGACCTGAAGAAGGCCTACCCGGACTACTACAAGGATCCGGCGACGCACGCGGACCGGATCAAGGCCGTGAACAGCGCCAAGGCGCCCGCCGGCATGCCGCATCGCCCGCTGGGCGCGGACACGCTGCAGGATCTGCTCGCCGTGGTCGCGGTCGGCGGCCAGGCCAAGCCGCTGCCGGAAACACTTGCGGGTACGCCCCCGGACCGGGTGCGGCAATACCTGCCGAAGCACTACGGCTGGAAGGCGGGACGCAAGACCGTCCCCGATCCCGAGGCCGCTTTCGGCTATGCCGCGGTGGTCGACCTCCCGGACCTGCCCTTCGAGCTGGGCTTCTACCAGTGGATCTCGCGCCAGCCCCCGCCCGGCACCCCGTCCGGGGTCCAGGGCGCAAAGCTGAAGATCGACCAGGATCAGATCACCCCCGGTGCGTATCGCTTGTATGAACTCGGCGAGATCGTCGTCACCCCGGATTCCTGGATCTGGTTCTCGGCCAAGAGCTGGGTGACCCATCTCGAGGTCGGGACGCGGATCTACGAGCCCGGCGCGGACAACCTCTGGCACGCCTGGGTATCCATGAAGTTCGACGGGCCTTCCTACAGCGGCGCGGCGAAGGAAGACCTGGTGCTGGTGGACCGGGTCATCCTGGTCAGGAAGAGCGGAAGGGCGGCGATCCCATGACGGCAGCACATCGGGGTGTGGTGGCGGCGTTGGCGGCAGTGGACGCCGTGTAGGGGTCGTCGCCCGGCAGCAGTCACCACGGCAATGCCGTCACAGACTCGATCCAACCCACGCTACGATATCAGCCAAGGGGGTTTCTGCCGACGGTCTGCTTAGCGCTTCTCCGGCGACCGTGGCCCCACGTCGGACAGGTCAATGGGCGCGAAACCCAGGGCGAAGGCCGGCGAGTCCGGCGCCAGCGTGAAGTCGCCGTTGGCGGCGTCGGCGAATTTTGGATCGGCAACGAGCGAATGCCGCTCCAGTCCGTGCTCCTGCAGTTGCGCGACGGTGAGCTTGTCCTGGCCCTGCCTGGCGAACGGCTCCCCCGCCACATCCCAGATCAGGTTCAGGTCGCTTACCATGTTGGGCTCGGTGAGCTTGTGCCCATAGCCGCCGACGTTGACCGGCTGGCCGTTGCTGAGGATGATGTTGCATTGAAAGGTCAGCGAGGTGTGCGCCGCACCGCGCCGCGAGAGCTGGATCATACCCTCGCGCCCGAACGCCCAGATGTTGTTGCGCACGATGTTCTCGCGGCCGTAGTGCTGGTGGAAGACCGTACTCGAGGTGTTGTAGCACACGTTGTTCTCGATCAGAATGTGCGCGCTGCCCTCGTCGGGATAGATCGCCCAGCCGCCGTAGTTCGACTTCTCGATGTCGTGGATCAGGTTGCCGCGCAGCACCGTGCCCGGCTGCACCCCGAGGGTGTAGATCCCGCCCATGTCGCTCAGGATGCCCTTGCCCAGATGATGAATGTGGTTCTTCTCAATCCGGTTGTTGTGGCTGACGTTGTCGGCAAAGCCCCAAATCCAGCCACATGAGACCCCCGTGTAGTAGAAGTCGTGGATGAGGTTGTGGCTCACGTTGTTGTCGAAGCTGTGGATCAGGGCGATGCCGCAGGCGCTGAGGTATACGTGTCCACCATCATGGACATGATTGTCGGTGATCTGCTGGTGGCCGTTGCGCCAGGCCGGCGTGCCTTCGGCGTCAGCCCCATCCAGCTTGATGCCGCCCGCGCCGAGGTCGGTGATCTCGTTGCCGACGATGCGGTTGGAGAAACAGCCTTCCTGCAGGTCAACCCCATAGCCGCCGACGTGGGCGATGCGGCAATTCTCCAGGGTGCACTGCTCCGCCCCTTGGAACAGCACCGCCCCCGGCACCTGGAACGCGGCCTGCGGCATGGCCGCATAGTCCTGGTAGGGGTCGACCTCGTTGGCGACCACGAAGTGGCGGTAGGAGTCCCGCGGGCGCCACTGCGCCGCCGGCAGGTACGGGTCAACCCATCGGCCGAAGCCCGTCGTGTCCTGCCAGTCGGTGTGCTCGAAGGTCAGCCCCACAAAGCGCACGCCGGTGACGGGCCTGCCGCTGCCAAGATCGCCCTGCACCCGCAACAGTTGCTGCAACCGCGGCGCCACGACCCTCGCCGTCTGCAGGTCTTCGCCGTCACGCGGGATGTAGTACAGCTTGCCTTCCTGCGGGTCGAGGTACCACTCGCCCGGCTCGGTCAACGCCTCGAACACGTTCTCGACGTAGTACTTCGCGGGGCAATTGCGCACATCATCCTTGAGCACAAAGATGCTGCGACGCGACGACTTCACCCACCCGGTCTGCGGATCGTAGCCGACGATCGGCATGCGTTCCTCGACCCAGAAGTGCATCACGATCACGTCAACCCGGTTCAGATTGCGCCACGACCGCATGTCCTCGGGCTTGGCACGAAAGCGGTCGGAGCCCTGGAAGAGCTGGCCGCCCGGAACGTGGGAGGCCTCGGCCATCCAGAAGAAGTCGCGCTTCGGCAGGCGGGGACGCACGGCCCGGCGCCCATTGACGAACAGGGAGCGGAACGGGACACCGTTCTCGAGCAGCTCCGACACCTCCGCCACCCACGCCGTCACGCCGTTGACCGACGTCTCACTCCAGCCCCCGATCTCGACCCCGCCATCGAACACCGGCTTCTCGCCGGGATAGGCGGCATAGGTGGTCGCACCGCTGTCTTCGGCACCGAACTGCAGCGGCTTCTGCAACGGGTAGCGCCCGCCGCGTATCCACACCGTGAGCGGCCCCAGGCAGGCGGCGCTGCGCCGCAGCTCGCGCGCCTTCTGCTGGGCTTTGCCCAACGTGGCCAGAGGGCCGTCAGTCTTCCCCGCATTCGGCTCAGCGTAACGGCCCGACCAACCGTCATTTCCCGCCGGCGACACATGCAGGTCCTGAGTTCCGAACGGTGACATGTGGCTTGCTCCTACAGCCCGAAAAGCCGTATGGCGTTCTCGCGGGCGATCTTCTGGAAGACCGCCTCGCTGATCCGGCCAGCCTGCCGCCACGCCAGGAGCAGGTCCCTCGTGGTGAATGGCTGACCGACCCCGCAAAGGTCGGTGCCGAAGAGGAGGCGATCCTGGAATTCGGTCAGGAGCCGGGCGCCATACTCCGGATCGCGCTGGAGCGGCTGGGCCGCGTCGGACAATTCCCCGTACAGATTCCCATACCGGCGGAAGAGCGTGGGTACAACCCCCTCTCTCTCGATCGGACCCGTCGGCCGGGGCCAGGGCGTCTGACCGCCGGTGGGAAAGAAGGGCGGTTTGCGTTCCGCCGGCGTGGTCAGCGGCGCGATCTCGGTCCAGAACACCGGCCCGTGCGCAATCATGATCAGCTTCGGGAAGCGCTGCAGGCTGTGCTCGAGCTGCGGTAGCCCGGGGTCGTCGTAGAGACCGAAGTCGCCGCCGACCTGGTCCGAGCCGTCGAAGGTGACGGGCAGCCCGACGTCCTGCGCGTGCTTGAACAGGTTCTGGACCATGGGATCACGCATGGGTACGTTGGGCATGATCTCGCCCACACCCTTACAGCCTTGGTCGCGATAGTGAGCCAACACCTTCCACAGCGGCGCATCCACGGAGTTCGTCACGGCACGCGGGTCGAGGTTGCAGAACGGGAAGAAGCGGTCCGGGTGCTGTTCGACCATTTCGAGGATATCCTCGTTGGCCTGCGGCAGGTAGATCTCCGGATTCACCACCGGCAGCAGAGCCCCTTTCTCGATGCCGGCCTCGTCATAGCGCGCGATCACCTGGTCGGGACCGCACATCGCGTAGATGGGCGGCGGCTTGCGGTATGCGTGTGCATGACTGTCGATGAACATGATCTCTGTCCTTTCTAGCCATTCCGCCGCAACCTCGTAGGTGCTGCCATCGATCAGGGGTTGCGCCATTCTGTCGTTGTGCATGCTTCTTAACCTCGCCCTCGCCAGAGCAGGGCAATGCACTACGGCAGGACGCCCGACTCTACCCGTTCTCCCCGGCATATCAACCAGCGACGCCGGAACGACCGTATCCCGGGCAGTCCGTCTCGTCGGCATGCGGCGGCGAGCGGGGATAGCGTCGGCAGTGCTCCGACTTCAGATCGTCGATGCGGCACTCGTAGCGCTCGGCGCCACGGACCTTCCGCCAAAACTCGCATCACGGCCGGACGAGCAGCACCTCGGCTCGAGCGCCTGACCCATACTCCCAAACGGACCCCATGGTCCAGTATGGTCCAGTGCCGTTCCCACATGGTCCAGTGCCGTTCCCACAGAACATATTGCTTTCGAGCTCTGGTTAAGTGCCGTTCCCACAGAACATATTGCTTTCGAGTTACTTAATGAATTCATATACGGATAATTAGTGCCTTATAATGCTTTTTATATGCCATAAATAGCATCCAAGGAAGAATTGGTTAAGTGCCGTTCCCACAGAACATATTGCTTTCGAGCTACTTAATGCATTCCTATACGGATAATTAGTGTCTTATTTGGTTAAGTGCCGTTCCCACAGAACATATTGCTTTCGAGCTACTTAATGCATTCCTATACGGATAATTAGTGTCTTATAATGCTTTTTACATGCCATAAATAGCATCCAAGGAAGAATATCTGCCTTCCGTGCCCCGGATGCCATCGCGGTACCGTGTGCGATCTGGCGGCGCCGCATGAAGCCGTTGCCGACGGCGGAACGGCAAGACGGAGGGCTGGCATGGCGTCGATGATCAAGTTAGGTTTGTATTCGTGTACCTGAAAACGCCGCTAAGACCCTATACAGCACCCTGACATTCTATCAAGTTATTCATCCGTAACATCTTCTGTGGGAACGGCACCATGTGGCACCATGTGGCACCAGGCGCCGACTTCTTCTCCAGGGACCCGGGCGGTTATCCATAAAGTTCGACGGGCCATCCTAAGGCGGTGCGGCGAAGGAAGACCTGGTGCTGGTGGACCGGGTCATCCTGGTCAGGAAGAGTGGAAAGGCGGTGTGGCCTTGAAGACTGTCACCTCGCTAACCGCCTACAGCCTGAACCCCTGACCGCCTTGGAGTTCGGTGGGACGCCGGGGATCCCACTCTACTCTTCCAGCACCGGCTGCACTTCCACAAAGTTGACCATGACCTGTTGCCCAACCGGACCGCCCGGGTCGCCGGGTTTTGCCCAGTCGCTGAGGCTCAGGCTCGCCGTCGGACCTCGGGCGCGGAACTGCAGCCAGTGGTAGGTCATCCAGAAGGGCGCTTCGGCAGTGAACGGTTTGGGGCCGCGGCTACAGGGGAAGGGACAGCTGAAACCGCCCTCCAGGACCTCCGCCCCATCCACCTGGATCGATACGGTCTGCGGGTCTTTGCGCGTCTTTCCGGCCCGCAGATCGACGTAGTCGGCCGTGATCAGCTTGAGCGAGTAGAGGCGGCCCTTTTCGAGTCCCCGCAGTGGCTGGCTCAGGCTATTGGGGGCTTTGGCGCTGCGCTGCATGACCGCGAACGTGTCGCCCATGGCGCCGCCAGGGTAGCGCCCCTGCAAGTCGCCATAGCCGGCGAACGTGTCGGCGCTGACGCCGCCCGCCTCGGCGGGCGCAACCTGCCAGTGGGTGAGGCCCGCCTCGAAGTCCGGATCGGCGACCTGCGTCAGTTCGTACGGGTCGCTCAGCATCTTCTCGGTGCTGCCCTCAATGCCATAGTGGCGCAGCAACCGGCCCATGCAGTTGAGAATCTCCTCGTCGACGTAGTTGGACCGGTACGGCTGCACGCCCCACAATCCAAAGAAGGCCGGATCGGTCGCGAGCACCTGCATCTGCAGGTCGAGATGCACCCGGAAGTCCGCCCGCGGGCTGCGGTTCGCCGTGCAGTAGGGCAAGTACGCATACATCGGCGTAAAGATCATCCGCCGCAGAGACCCGGGGTAGGCGCTCTCGTAGGCCGCGGCGACGCTGCGGAAGCTCGAGCGGATGCCGTCGCGGTTCTCCGCTTCGGTAGGCATCTCACCGACGTAGACCTCCTCGGCGAAAGGCCAGCCCGTACCGAGCAGCGTCTTCATGAACAAATTGTCCGGCGTGGCGCCGAACTTCCCCGCCAGGAACGGGACCCACAGCTTGCCGACAAAGTCCGGATGCTCGGAGAGTGCCGCCAACGAGCGCGTCAGCGCTCCCATGAACCGTGTAGACTTGGCGCCGGCGTAGTACTCGTCCACCTGCATGCCGGAGAGCTTGGACAGGTCGAGTCCTGGCCTTGCGGCGTGGGCAGTGGGCTTGCCTGGGTTGAGCCACAGCGCCAGGAGTTGCTCCACCGTCCACTCCTTCTGATCCAGGAGACCCGGTGCCTGGACGTTGGCGAGCCAGAGCTTGCCCTGCGCCAGCCACTCCCGGTATTCCGGAGTGTCCACCACGGCGCTCTCGATCATGTTGGTGTTGGGCAGCATGTGTCGGCTCAGACGCTCCCAGGTGTTGCTGCCAAACGGCGCGATCCGCGGCGTCGAGGGGTAGACGTTGTAGACCAGCGCCGGAATGGCACGGACCAGCAGGTCGGTGGGGGTCCCGCTAATCTCCACAACCTGCTTGCCCGCCGGCAGCAAACGCATGGCCTCGACCGCGGGCCGGCCCGCCTCGGCGGCAAGTACGCGGTCGTTCCCCAGACGCAGCGTACATGCCCCGGCGGCGCGGAACCAGACCCAGCCGCGGCGCGGATTCATGAACTCGAGGCGACCACTGGCCAGCAGCCCCCGAGCGCGGGCGTCCAGGAGTTCGCTGACCAGGTTGTTGAGCACCCGGATGCGCTGGGGACCCCCGGGCAGGATGGTCGCCAACCGTTTCGTACTCACGACCTCGCGACCGTTACGGTCCAGGAAGCTCACCTGCAGGTCGTAGGCCCCCCAGGGCAGTTTGCGGACATCGAGGGCCAGCGGCATGGCGGGGGCCGGCGACGCCACCCGCCGCAGCAGGGCCTCCTGGCCGGTCTCGCGCGAGAGCAGCCGCACCCGCAGCGTGCCCTCGCGTAACGCTTCGGCTGGCAGGGCGAGCTTCAGATCCATGGCCACGCGCGCCGTCTTTCCCGGCGGCATCTCCGCCTGCCAGGGGTCATGCACAACTACCTGCAGAGGTTCGACCACCGATTGTGACGTCACGGGTACGCTCTGGCGGTCGGCGACGGCGCCGCACTGGCTGGTGACCGTCACCCTTCCGGCGGCCGTGGGACTGGCGCAGGTGAACAGGTCGGTGCGGCCGCCCCAAACGGGCTGCAGCGGAACCGCGCCCAGCGCCATCTCCGTCTGCGCCCCAGGCTCAAGGGTGATCTCCCGCGTCGCCGTGTCCGGGGCGCTCAACTCGATGCGGCGGCGCGCCTGGCTCAGGTTCCGAATCTGGACGGCCGCGATGCCCTGCGACTGGGGCCCGGTGCCGTCGTACAGAACCGCTCCCGTCCCTATAGTGACATCCGCCTGGGAGCGGAAGAGTTGCTGCACCTCGCGGGCACTCAGGGCTCGCGCGTAGAGCCGGATGTCATCCAGGTCCCCCTGGAAGAAGCCGTTGTAGAACCAGCCCGTTAGGCGCTCTTTGGCGGCAGTCTTACTGATGGGCATCGGCATCGGCATCTCGGCTACAACCGCCCCATCGACGTACAGCGCCACCTGTCGCGCCTGCGAATCCGCCACCGCCACGACCTGCCTCCAACTGCCATTGAGCAGACTGCCGGGGGCCAGTAACGCCGCGGCGGCCTTGCCGTCGCCCCACTCGAAGCTGAGGCGATTGTAGCTGTCTACGGCCAGGTTGGCATTGCGCATCACCGCATAGCCGGCATCCCCAAAGATCAGGCGGTGGGTATTCGGCGCGGCGGCAGCGTCCGTCTTGACCCAGACCGCGAGCGTCAGGTCGCCGCTGAGCAGCATGGACTCGACCTGGCCGTACTGCGCCAGGTCGTCCTTGCCGTCGAAGCGCAGGGCGTAGCCGCGCGGCGACGGCACCCACTCGACGTTCTTCAGGGCGGCGTCATGACCCTTGCCGGTGACGTCCCTGGCGACACTGCCACTGCCTTCGTCAAAGGTCCAATGGGCGACCAGGCCATCACCAGCGGAGTCCGCACCGCCGACGCCCGCCTGGCCCAGATTCCGACAGCCGCTGCCAACCAGCGCCAAGGCCAGACACACACCTGCCCTTCGTAGGCTCATCTCATAACCCCCAGGATGCTGTCCCTTCAAACGTGACGATTCTCGCCTTGCCTTAATGGACACTGAACCCGGGCTTCCCGCCACCCCTCTCACCCAGCACCCAGGGTTTCAGGAAACCGCCCAGCCCACCGACCCGCGCGGTTTGACTCACCCAAGAGGCGGCTGTATTCTGCGGGGGGTGCCATGGCGTCAGGACGGACTGCCTACCGGCAGGGAGGCGCGGGCTGTGGCGTGGCCGTTACGAACTGGGTCTTTCGGCGTCTGTTGATCCGGCGAGGCCGTTTCCGATGATCGGCCTTCGCGGCGGCGGCGGGGTGCTTACTGGCCTGCATGCAGCGCGTAACCTGGGTTGCGCCAGGGATGGTTGTTGTCGAAGCGAAGACCATGGAACTTGACGTCGAAATCCTGGACCACAAGACCAACACCACGACCCGCTTGACCCTGCGCAGGGAACTGCTCACCGTCGGACGGCACGAAGACAACGACGTGGTGATCCCCAACGAGTTCGTCTCGCGCAGCCACTGCCGCCTGCTGCTCAGGGTCGGCGGGAGCACCATCGAAGACCTGCAGAGCGCCAATGGCACCTTCACGGCCCACTCGGGACAGTGGGACCGGCTGACGGCCCCGCAGGCCCTCCTCCTGCCTGCGTCCGTGCGCCTGGGCAAGGAGATCACCCTCCGGCTCTCGACGCGCGACGACACCTGCATCTCGATGGGCGATACCGCGATGGTGCTGCGGACGGACATCGCCCCTTCCCTTTCGCAGGTGTGCAGCATCAAGGAACTCAGGCGCGACGAAACGATCATGGTGCTGGACCTGTGCGAGTCGACCAGGCTGGCCCACCAGAACGAGGAAATGGCCTTTCACCTCAAACGCCGACTTGAGGCGATCGCGAAGTTCTCCCTGTCTGCCTGCAATGTCAACTTCTTTAAGAATACCGGGGACGGCTTCGTCGCGACGTTTGCCGCCTCCGCCGACGCGCTCAAGGCCGCCCAAGCTATCATCGGCAGCCTCGCAGAGCGCAACGAGAAGAGCCCCAACCCGCCGATCCGCGTCCGCATCGGCCTGCACCGCGGCGTCACCTACACCATCGACGCGGCAACCCGCGACGTGCATGGCTCCGATGTGAATATCGCCTTCCGGATCGAACCGCTGCAGCAGGAGTCGTTTTTACAGCTCAAGTACCCCATACCCGAGCGCAACCGCATCCTCTGCTCAGCACAGTTCTACGACGATATCAAAGGCCAGGACATCTTCGAGACCGTGGTATTCCACTACTGCGGCAGCGCCCAGCTCAAAGGCATCGCGGTCACGGTCGACATCTACCTGCTGCAATAGAGAGGCAGGCTCAGTCGCTCCAGCGCGTCCACAGCGCCCGGCTGCCGGTGTTCCAGGTCTGCTCCCGGCGCATCGAGACGCAGTGCCCGTCCAGCATGACCATATTCACGCTGTTGTTGTGCTGGCCGAGCGGGGCATAATTGTAGTCAATGCCCGGGCCGATGAAGCCGTTGTTGGGATCATTGACCGTGTCCTGGTCGCGGCGGTCCGCGATCACCAGCATGTCGCAGGGGGTACCAATCCCACTGGTCCTGGCCGGCCCGCCGCGCTCCCAGGGCTGCCCCGTGTCCGGGGGGAATTGGAAGCCCATGCCGAAGACCGTGGCGTCCGTGTTGCTGGCCTGCCAACCCGCGTAGTTCCAGCCGTAGTCAATAGTCCCCGCGGTCTTGGAGGAAGGACAGCGCCGCAACTGCAGATCCCCGGTATACTTGCCCAGGTGGATGTACCAAGGCAGGTAATTCAACCGGTAGCACGGATAGTAGTCATCGCAGTCACCGGAGTACATCGTCAATCCCAGCCCCCACTGCTTGAGGTTGGACGTGCAGGATATCTGCCGCGCTTTCTCCCGAGCCTGCGCCAGCGCCGGCAACAGCATCGCCGCCAGAATGGCAATGATCGCAATCACCACCAACAGCTCGATGAGCGTAAAACCCCGCCGCCTCGCGCCTGTCTTCATCACCACGTCCTCCTGAAAAGCTGTGAAGAAACCGCCGCCCCACCTCCCGCCCTCGACCCGTATGTTGTCACGCCTTCGTATCCATTGCCCTCACGCGCCCGCCACCGGTCGGTACGACAGCGCAGACCCACGGCTGCACGATCACTAAACCAGAAGGTAGTGCCTATACCCGTTAAGTGCAAGGGTAAGCCGCCTGGCCTGGTAGTGCCTCAGGATCTGTGAAAGAAACGGGGTCGGAATCGGTATCGGTATCGTGCCTGGATGAACCACGTAAAGTGGCTTGTGGACGGCCTCTCTGATCCGCCTCGCGCCAGACGGGCGCCAGGCGTGGAGCAGCGGTCGGCTCGACCGTCCCCCAGCCCTGGAGCCGGCGGTCCCCGCCGTATCCCCATCCAGAGACGGCGCAAGTCCTGCCCGTCGGCATGACGGCCCGCCGACCTCCACGCCCTGCGGGCGGAAGAGACGCTCAGGGATGGTATCTCTATTCCGCCTCGACCAGCGCGCCGCGTGCCCGGCAGAAGCCCCTACGGAACTGACGTGCGCCCCACCCCCAGCATCCACTAAGCTCTTACCCCTGTCTTACATGGAAGTCAGAGACAGGTTCGCGCTGCCCGACTTTCTGCGTTTCGGGGGACTTCCCAGTGTCTTCCTGGCGGCTACAGCCCATCTCAAGCGGGACCGGCTGGCCAGCTAGGTGACCACCTATCTCAAAGAGGAGGTCGACGACGAGGCACTGGCCAGAGACCTGCCTGCCTTCACCAAGTTCCTCGACTTGGCTGGCTGCGAGAACGGTAACCTCATCAACGACATTCTCGAGGTCATGAAAGCCGTAGCCTATCGGCGCACGGAAACCGAAGTATCTTTCTTCCGGACATCGGGTGGGGCGGAAGTGGATAGGGTGTGTGGAAGGACAGTGCGGGGAACCGACGGCCGTGCGCCAGCGCGTTCCCGCCAGCACCGAAAGGCCAGAATGATGCGAACGCAGACACGCCGGTGCCTGACCTGCTGTACGTCCATGCTGCTGAGTCTCGCCTGGATACCGCCGAGCCAGGGACAGACTCAGGGCTTGGTTCTGCACGTCTCCACCGCGGGCAATGACGCCTGGTCAGGCCGACCGGCAGCGCCGAACCCGGCCGGGACCGACGGACCGCTGGCCAGCCTCGGCAGGGCGCAGGAACGCATCCGTGAGATCAAAGCGGTGGCGGCGGGAGGTCCGCAGGCCCCGGTCACCGTCCTGCTGCGGGGCGGGACCTACCGCCAGGCCAAGCCGCTGGTATTCACGGCGGCTGATTCCGGCAGCCAGGACGCCCCCATCACCTTCGCGGCCTACCCCGGCGAAAACCCCATCATTAGCGGCGGCACGCTCATCACCGGCTGGACGCTTGACGATAGCCTCCAGAGCCGCACGCGCTGCGCTGGCAAACTCTGGCGTGTGGACCTGCCCAAGGCGGCGGGCCGCGCCTGGAGCTTTAACCAACTCTTCGTCAACGAGCAACGCCGAACCCGCGCCAGAATCCCCAACCGCCGCGAGTTCCTGCGCACTGATGGCCCCGTGTCGAAGGGCGAGCGGCGCGCTTTCTACTTCAAGGAAGGCGACCTGAAGGCGTGGGAGAACCTCGACGACGTCATCGTCGTGGTGTACCACTCCTGGGAGACCTCGATTCACCACCTCCAAACCGTGGACTCGGAAGCCCGTCTGGTCACCCTGCGGGAGCCCGCCCCCTGGGCCATGGGCAACTGGGAAAAGCAGCAGCGCTACTACGTCGAGAACGTCTTTGAGGGGTTGGACGAGCCCGGCGAATGGTATCTCAACCAGGCCACCGGCAGGCTGTATTACTACCCGCTGCCGGGGGAGACCATGGCGGACGTCGAAGCCTGCGCGCCGGTGCTTACCTCGAGCCTGATCCAGTTCCAGGGCGAACCCGTCAAGGGCGCCTTCGTCGAGTACCTGCATTTCCGCGGCATCTCATTCCAGCACACGAACTCGCAACTGCGGCGGGTGCGCAATCCGGGGCAGGGCGAGATCTTCCAGCCTGGGCTGATCCAGGCCGTCGGCCTGCGCCAGGCCAGCTTCGTGGACTGCGATATCGCCCACACCGGCGCCCACGGCATCTGGCTGGCGGAGGGCTGCACGGACGTGCGTCTCGAGCGCTGCCACATCCACGATCTCGGGGGCGGCGGCGTGTACATCGGCGGCGGCTGGGGAATCAACGAGGCGGCGCCGACGGAGCGCATCACGGTGGATAACTGCTTCATCCACGACGGCTCGTACCTGTTCCGCGGCGCCCACGGGGTCTGGATCGGCAGGAGCTCCTACAACACCGTGACCCACAACGAGATCTCGAACTTCGACTACTCCGGCATCTCCTGCGGCTGGTCGTGGGGTTTCCAACCCAGTTCTGCCCATCACAACACCCTCGACTACAACTACATTCATCATCTCGGAAATGGCGATGGACTGGGCGATATGGGGGGCATCTACACCCTGGGCATCTCGCCGGGAACCACCGAACGCTACAACCATATTCACGACGTCTTCAACTACGCCCCCGTCTCGCACGGCTCCGGCATCTACCCCGACGAGGGCAGCTCGGAGATCCTGATCGAAAACAATGTGGTCTACCGGGTCAGGACCTGCCCACTCTTCCAGCACTACGGCAAGGATAACACCATCCGCAACAACATCTTCGCTCTCGGCGGCAAGGGACAGCTCCAGCGCTGCCGGGAGGACATTCCCTGTCACTACGCCGCAGTGGGCAACCTGGTCTACGCCGACCTCCCGCAGATGCTCGGGGGCGTCTGGAAGGATGGCAACTGGAAACTCGAGCGCAATCTCTACTGGAGCACCGCCGGGGCGCCCGTCTTTGCCGGCCTCGACTTCGCCGCCTGGCAGGCCAAGGGCAACGACGCGGGCTCGGTCGTCGCCGACCCACTCTTCGTCAATCCCCAGGCTGGTAACTTCCGCCTGCAACCGAACTCCCCTGCCCTTGCCCTCGGCTTCCAGGACATTGATCTTAGCCCGACCGGCCTGTACGGCGAGCCGGCCTGGGTGAACCTGCCCGGCCAGTACCCGAACCGGACGCTCCTGGAGGTCCCGCCGCCGGTGGAGACCCCGCTGATCATCAACTTCGGTTTCGAGACGGATGAGCCCGGCGCAGAGCCGCTCGACGGAGAGATTATCAAGGGCGAAAACGGGGCGGCGCTGCAGGTGTCCACGGAGACCGCCGCGGCCAGTACTCGCAGCCTCAAATTCACCGATGCCCCAGAGCAGAAAAACAACTGGACGCCCCACGTCTACTATCGCAAGACCTACACCCGCGGCAAGGTCCAGCTCTCCTGGGACATGCTCAACCGCCAGGACGCGCCCGCCAGTTTCTACGTGGAGCTGCGGCAATACGAGGGCAGCCCCTACGTGGTCGGCCCCACCGTGTCGGTCGCCCCTGACGGCAAGGTCACCGCCAGCAACCAGGAGGTCGGCACCATGCCTCTGGGCGAATGGGTACGGGTCGAGATTGCCATCGAACTGGGCGAGGGTGCGCCGCCGACCTACCAGCTCGCTCTCCGTGTTCCCGGGCGGGAGCCGGTGCTCAAGGAACTGCCCTACCTCAACCGCAGCTTCCGCCAGATCGAATGGCTGGGCATCTCGAGCACCAGCGTCGCGGCCACCGTCTTCTACATCGACAACCTGAAGCTGGGCACGGCTGAAGAACTCGCGACGCCACCACCACCGCGGCCCCCGAAACGGCCGCTCGCCACCAGACCGCCCCTGCCCGCCAACCCGCAGGCCCTGGCCGGATACTGGAGCTTCGACGAGGGCGACGGGTACACCGCCAAGGACCTTTCGGGGTGCGGTAACGATGCGGACGTCGGCGCCGGCTGGGCCACGGGTACCTTCGGCGCTGCGCTGCTCTGCGACCCGGTCGCCCACAGCGCCACCATCAAGGATGACCCGACCCTGCGCTTCGGCACGACCGACTTCAGCCTCGAGCTCTGGCTCTGCCCAACTACGCTCACCATCGACTCCAAAGACCCGCGCCGCAGGTTCATGAGCAAGAACGCCTATCCCACCACCTGGTGGAACCTGAACCTGACCCCCGAAGGAAAGCCGTTCCTGGAGATGGTCGACGCCAACAAGGTCGGCTGCACCAACCGGCCCGCCGGCGTCATTCCGCCGAACGCCTGGACGCACTTCGTGGTTGTGGTCGAACGGGCCAACGCCAAGACCCGCTACTACTTCAACGGCGCCTTGGACAGCGCCCAGGACATCCCGGCCGCCTTCACCGGCGCGCTGGACGTCGAGGGTGGCGACCTCTCCATTGGCTCTAGCTGGCAACCCTTCATCGGCCTGCTGAACGAGGTCAAGATCTACCGGCGCGCTCTCGCGCCCGCCGAGATCAAGGCGAGCTACGAGAAAGACCAGGGCAAGCACAGCAGCGTCGCCTACGAGGCAGTCGAGTAGCGCCGGAGGCAAGCCATGCGTGACTACTTCGACTTCTCGGGGAAGGTGGCGGCCGTGACCGGCGGCCGCCGGGGACTGGGCCGAGCCATGGCGGTGGAGTTGGCGCGCCGCGGTGCCAAGACCGCCATCCTCGCCAAGAGTCCCGAGGCAGACGAGGTAGTGCGGCAGATCCGCGACGGCGGCGGCGAGGCGGCCTACTTCCAGGTCGATCTGGCCCGGCGGGAGGAGCGCACCGGGTTACTGGAGAGGGTCCGCACGCACTTCGGTCGCCTCGATATCCTGATCAACAACGCCGGCTATCTGCACTGTGCCCCCGTGCTCGAATACCCGCTGCCGCAGTGGGACGCCGATATGTCGGTTCTCCTCGACGCCGTGTTCGAACTGTCGCAGCAGGCGGGCAGGATCATGGCCGAGCAGGGCGGCGGAAAGATCATCCAGATCGCGTCCACCGCGGCGTTCAAGGAGGGCGCGGCGCTGATCGCCTATGCCACGGCCAAGAGCGCACTCGTGGGCCTGACCCGCTGCCTGGCAGGCGGGCTGGCCAAGCACGGTATCAACGTCAACGCCATTGCCCCGGGCATCTTCAACACCGACATCAACAGCGCCTTGTTCGACCACCCGGAAGCCTTGGCCGCGCGCTGCAAACCCATCCCCTCCGGGCGGCTCGGTGAAGTCGATGATATCATTGGGCCGATGCTGTTTCTGGCCAGCGCCATGAGCGCGCACGTCCATGGGCAAACACTCATCGTCGACGGTGGCTTCACCGGTGTGTGATTTGGGGTCAACCCTCGACTTTTAGCTTCACATTGCATCATCATATGGCGTTACACCAAGGAGTGGGCGCTCATGCTACTCCCGGTTCCAGAGCCTTAGACGCCCTCTTACACATTTGCTTGGAGGTGACTACTCAGGTGCGAGTGCGTATCCTGCCCCAACGGGGTTGCGTACCCAAGCCCAGGGCAGGCCGCTGCGTCGGCCTACCCTGGGTGATCAAGGCAGCAAACCCAGTCTACCCCAACGGGGTTGGGTCATGGTGCCAAGACGCAACCCCGTTGAGGTAGGAGGCCATGACCACATGTGACCCAGGGTAGCGGCACCAAAGCCGCAACCCTGGGCTCTGGGCCTCAGCCCCGTTGGGGCAGGGAAATGCACCTGAGTTGTAACCTGAGTAGTTACACTTGGAGCACCAGCCGGACCAGAAAATGAAGGTGATACCAAGCAGGCGCTACCCGGTCGGTCCCGCCGCCGAGGGTTTACTTTCCGCCAGGAATGGCGGACCAAGGGGTGCATGCCTAGCGTATGCATGACCACATTTTGTCAATACGAGGCTAAAAGTCGAGGGTTGACCCCATTCAGTCGTCTTCCGTCAACGAGGCGCGGCTGAGGGCGGCCCCGGCGATCAGCAGGGCGCAACCGAACCACAGCTTGGGACCCGGCAGGACCCGTAGGTAGAGGCACGAGACCAGCGTCGACAGCAGCGGGGTGAAGTACGAGGTAGTCGAGAGCAGGATGAAGTCACCCCGGCGGATGCCGATATCCCACAGGGCATAGCCGAGCGTGGAGGTCGAGGCCAGGAACAGCACCTCCAGGACCGTCCGGGTGGTCCAGCCGCTGGGCTCGGTAACCAGCAGCCGCAGTCCCAGCAGGACCAGGCCCGTGGCGAGCATGAACAGCGCCACCGCGCCTTCGCCGTGAGCGGCGCCCCAGCGTCGGCACAGATTCGAGTACAGCGCCCAGGACAACGCGGCACAGAAAGCCAGTCCATAGGCAGCCGGATTGGCGAGCAGATTGCGCGTCATCCCGGCCAGCGAGAGCGCGCCACCCTGGGTAATCACCAGCGCGATGCCGGCCACGCCCAGCAGCAGCCCCAGCGACAGCCACGGGCGCGCTCGCTTGCCCAGGATCGGCACGGCAAACAGCACCGTGAGCACCGTCCAGAGATAGTTCACCAGCCCGATTTCGAGCAACTGCAGCCGGTCCCTTGCCAGACCGACGGCGAGATAGAAGGTCGACAAACAGGACACGAACAGCGCCCCGCAAACCAGCAGATAGCGCGCCGAGAAGCCGCGCGGGTCAGGCAGCCGCCGTTCCCGGAGGAGCTGTCCCAAGGCGCAGAGCACCGCGCCCAGGAGGTAGACCACGGCCGCGGTCGTCACCCCGCCGACGGCCTCGGTGATGCGCCGGGCGACCGCGACGGAGAAACTCCAGAGCACGATGGCCAGCATTCCCAGCAGCGTGGCCTGGCGCCGAGACAAAGCCTGCATACAACACCGCCTGTCAGCAGCCGCTTATGATGGGCCTGGTCAGCGCGCCGCTTCAGCGCGCCGGAAAGCTCCAGAACTCGCCGGCCGCCACGGCGGGCTCCTGCGCCCGGCGCACCCGCAGACGGTGGCGGACCTCCAACCGACCGAAGCGGGTAACCGCGAAATTAGTGGCCCAGTAGGTATGATGCAGCACGGCGAACCAGGCCGTCCGGGCGAGCGGGCCGACGCTGCGTCCGCTGCGTGCCCAAGGGCCGCCGAAGACGCCCAGTGGCGTATCGTCGGCATCGATGTCCACCACCCGCCGCGGCTCGTGAAAACTCACCCGGCCATCGGTCACCACCGCGTCGCCACAGCAGCCCGGCATCTGATCCTCGCCGACCTGCGTTTCGGCCCCGGCCGCTGCGTAGGTCGCCGTGGCCCCGGGCAGATCGAGCGGAAACGCGAGGTACCACACCTGCGGCGCCTCCGTTTGCACCGGGTGCAGGACCGTGGTCAACTCCAGTTCGCCGTCGTCAAAGAAGTCCCACGTCTGCACGATGCGCCGGAACCCCGGATGGCGGTAGGCGCAGCGAAAGCGGGCTCCCCACGGGCTGGCCTGCGCCTCGACGCTCTCCGCCGCGGGCTGTTCACGCAGCAACGCCGCCAGCGCCGCCGGCTCACGGACGGCCAGGCTTGCCCGCGCGCCGACCGTGGTCGCCTGCTCGACCAGCAAGCCGCCAAAACGCCAGGCCACGGTCCGGTCGACGAGGTTGTTGCCGCCGCCTGGAACCAGGCTCAGAAGCCGGCCAGAGCGCGCATCCCATTCCCATTCCCAGGCCGCGGACTGACCGACCAGAGGCGCCGGCGAGGCGGTCTGAAAGCCGGACTCCGCCTGAAACTCATACCGGCGCACCTCGCCGGGGCCAAGGCGGCAGCGAAAACGCCGCCGCCAGGGCACTGCCGGCCAGACGTCGGCCGACAGGTCGTCGACCCGCAGCCCCGGCGCGCCCTTCGGCAGCCATTCCGTCCCCGCCACCGTCTCCAGCGGCAGGGTCCGACCGCCGGCATCACGGACAGCAGCCGCCGGAAAGCGCAGCGCCTGGGCGGGTAGGTCCACCCAGCCCCAGCGCGTGGTGGCGGTGGGGTTGACGACGGCCAGGGCCCGGGTCCGCGCCGCTGGGCAGTAGGTCGGCGAGGAGCGCACCACGGCGGCACGCAGGCAGGCCGCGGCTTCATCGGCCTCGGTGGCCAGGGCAGTCTTGCCGACCTGGTTGGCAAGACTGCGGGCGCACCAGGGCCGGGCGACGCTCTCATAGGCGCCCCAGGTGTGCTCGTCGAAGCGCGAGGCGATGGCCCAGGCGCGCTCGAGGTCTCCCGGATCATAGCCGCCTTGCAGCGCCTGCGCCGCGACGGGCAGCGCTTCGAGCACCCGCTTGGCGCGGCGCTGCAATACCAGCTCGACCGGGGTCGAGGCCACGCCGTCAGCCCAGGCGTCGCACCAGTCGCCCCGCAGCACCGGCGTCGCGGCGCCCAGGTGCGGTTCGAGCGCCGTCAGAAAACGGGTTGGCGTGGAGAGGGTCAGACGCGGCGTCCGACCGGAGGCATTCCAGGCGCGCACAAAGGCCGAAAGCGGCGCAAAGGGCGGATCGTTGTCGACACGCCAGCGGTTGGTGAACTGCAGGGCGAGCACGGGATACGGATACTCGCCCAGGCCAGCCAGACGCTCCCGTAAACGCTGCGCGGCGTCCTCGAGCGCCGCGGCGCCGGTCGCCCAGATGTCGCCCTCTTCCGGGGGATGGTACCACACCTCATGCGCGGCCGGCAGCGGCCCGCGCCGCCACTCGTCGCGCTGGAAGAAGCCATAGGCCTCGCAGTAGGGCAGGCCGTTCCACACCGGCGTCTGCCGACCATCTGGACCTTCCCAGCGGAACACCCCCGGCCGCGGCAGCGGCGTGCAGCCGCTATAGCCGTTCATGCCCATCCAGACCCAGGTGATCCCGGCGGCGCGCAGGCCCGGCAGGATGCCCCACGGCATGCCATTGACGTCGTTATTCATCGCCACCCGGGGGTGAAAGCGGGCCAGGCGGGCCAGGCGCAGCAACATCTGCCGCCAGCCCGCGGCGCCGATGAGCGGGGTGAGGTTGAAGGGCAAGGCGCAGACCTCGATGCGCCCAGCCTGTACCAGCGCCTCCAGTGGGCCGACCAGCTCCGGCCGGGCCGCGAGCAACGCCTCCAGCGGTTCGAACACCTCGCAGGTCCAGCGGAAGGCACCCTCGTCATCCCGTTCATCCAGCCTGGCGAGTCGAATCGCCTCCGCCAGTGCCTCCTGCTGCTGGCGGGCCGCCGTCGCCGGCGCGTCGGTATAGCCCAGGTCGGTGTGCGTATGATGGATGAAGTGGATGTCCTGGATCATGCGTCAGCCTGCCTCGCACTCAGCGTCCCATGGTTCTCAGGATCACCGTCTCGCCGGCCTCCATGGACAGGGTGATGGTGTGAGCGCTCTTGGGCCAGGTGCGGCCGGTCAGCAGGTCAACCGTCCGGCCGGGATGCGGCAGGGTGACGGATTTGCTGCCGGCCTGGGTGGCATGGATGCCGATAAACCCGTGCCCGGCGTACACCGCGTCGTTGCTGCGGCACACCACCGGGATGCCCGCAAGGTCCGCCAGTCCCCGCAGCACTTCGGGCGGCAGCCCGGGCGCCGCGCTCCAGAACAGCCGCCAGCCGCCCAGCTCGTCGTAGAGCACCGCCGGACCGCCGCCCTTCTCAAAGCTCGCCAGGACCTTGGCCTGCCCCCCGGCAGCCGGCACGACGTAGGGCGGATACGGTTGCGCTACGCCAAAGCGCAGCCCGGCGGCCTCCTTCCAGACGCCCTCCAGATCCGCCGCCAGCACGGCCTGGAGCGGCTGCGCATCCTGACGCAACTCCAGCGGACGGCCCAGCAGAAGCGCCGTACGACTCACGTCCAGCCCGCGCTCGCCGACCAACCCCACCGGACCCACCATCGCCACCAGCCGCCCAGCGCCCAGGACCTTCTCCCGCAGAAAGGCCACCTCGGCCTCGTCCAGCCGGAACAGGTTCAGCAGCAGAATGGCCCGGTGCCGCAGTAATTCGGGATAACGCTGCAGATCACTCCACAGCACCACGCGATGCGGCACGCCGGAACGCGCCAACTGCTCGCGCTGGGCGTAGATCAGCTTCAGGCCATAGGGCGGGCGGAAGGGGTCGAAGCTGCCCATCTGACGCTCGTCGACGACCACCAGCAGGTACTCTTCCGCCGGCCAATCCGGGGTCTTGACGCGCGCCTGACCGGCCTCGTAGAGGCGCTTCACCTCGTCGGTCAGGCGCCGGTCGCCGAAGGTCCAACCCAGCGAGAAGTCGTACCACTGGATGGCACTGCCTTCGGCCAGGTTGCGGGCCAGCTCGCGGCGCATGCAGGCCAGCGCCCCACGGGTCGTATCGGGCTTGCCGTGCCCCTCCTGGTCGGACCAGTGCGTGCGCAGGTCGGCCTGGTTCCAGAATAGCTTGTTGTGCAAGGCGAAAGACCCCGGGGCGGTCATGGTGGCCGCGGTCCCGCCCACATCGCGCCAGCCGTAGGCTACCGGCGCCATCAGAAAGTCGATCTCGGGCGCCTCCAACAGGCGCTGCAAGCGGAAGTGGCCCGAGCCTTGACAGAAGCCCAGACTCTCCGGCAGGTGCGTCACGTAGCCGTAGTAGGTGCCCGCCAGCGAGCGCCCGCCGGTCTCCTCCTTGATCAGCCGGGCAAAGTGCAGAATGGTGTCAGCCACGATGTCGTGCTGGTAGGCGTTGTAGTCGAGCACATCGCGCTGCGTCAGCGGGTCGAAAAACAGGCCCAGCGCCGGCCCGCGCCGCCGCTCGGGGGCGGGCACCTCAGCCGCCGCAAAGCTGGCCTCCGGGCGACCCCAGGCCCGCCGCAACGCCTCCTCCGTGCCGTAGGTCTCTCGCAGCCAGCGCCGAAAATCCTCCTGCCCGGCCGGGCTGTAGTCCACC